>CAZRYM010000047.1:0-1037 GCA_964604305.1 uncultured Thermotogaceae bacterium
GGAATATCAGGAAGGTGCGAGTTTCATTGCAATTGGGGGGGATAAATTATCACGGGACGTCCGGAATAACAAACGTGGACACCACCGGAACACCCGATGTGGTCGCCAATGGTTCCTACGAAATTGTCACTGCAGATGAAGTCCCCTTCATGGCCACATATGCAGACAGTCAAACCGGTACGGATATCGTGACAGGAGCTCATGCAACCGGCAGGAGCGACATCGGCGTGAAGATGGACATCACAGAAAATGGAGGGCCTGTAAATTCGCAGAGTGAAATTGCCTGGAAAGACATCGGAGGAGCAGGCGGAGGAGACATCCGAAATGCTGCCACAGGCGGGGATGTGGCTTTTCAGACTAAGGTGGGTAATGCCAATAACGTATATACTCATTTTAATGTTCAGGGAACAGATGCTCGTGATTTACTAACAGGTAATATAACGGCTGAAACTTACTATAAGAGCGCGAATAATGCATCCGTTGACTTAAATTTGACATATAAAACACAGGCAGCATCAGAAGCGACGGTTAACGCCACTTATTATTCAGCCACAGGAGAGCAAGTTACTGCAGTAACTACTTTCGTCACCGATGTTGGTACCACGGTCACTATAGGTGGAACGACCTCGGATATTGGAAGTATGGATCTTGATCAGGCTGTAAGCCAATTGAACAATGATTTTACAGATATTGTTTTTTCACGTCAGGATAACGGAGACGGGACGAGCTATATAACGGTTACGAATAACACAAGCTCGAGTATTACAATTAATACCTCAGGAACTGATCTTGGAATCAGTACATTATTTACAACACTTGATGTTGGTAACAGTTTAAACGGAAACAGTTTTGATTATGAGAATTCTCATACTTACAATGTTGGAAATTTGGATGTTGAAGGAATTGCATCAACTTTGACTTATAATTTAGACATTGACGGGTATGGGGGTATTGATGTTAGTGCTGAGAATTCTGATGGGTCAGAAAATTATTCTGTTGGTGATATTATTTGGGAAAAGGCTTTAGGCGGGAGTGAT
>CAZRYM010000047.1:1066-13869 GCA_964604305.1 uncultured Thermotogaceae bacterium
ACTTGTATGATGAAATGACAATCCAGCAAACCACTGATGGAGGTTTTATTGTTGCGGGTAGTTCAAGCTCAAATGATGGGGATGTCTCCGGCAACAATGGTAGTTTTGATTACTGGGTAACAAAATTGGATGCAAGTGGAAACTTACTTTGGGAAAAATCCCTTGGTGGAAGTGATATGGATTTGGCAACCTCAATCCAACAGACAACGGATGGAGGTTTTATCGTTGCTGGGAGTTCAGTCTCAAATGATGGAAAAGAGGTGCCCCAGTGCCGGTGGTGGGATTATTGGGTAACGAAACTTGATGCAAGTGGAATCCTGCTTTGGGAAAAGAATTTGGGCGGAAGCGATCACGATGAGGCATATTCAATCCAACAAACGACAGATGGAGGTTTTATCGTTGCGGGCCATTCAAGCTCAAATGACGGGGATGTTTCCGGGAATAATGGCGGTATTGATGCATGGGTAACAAAGTTGGATGCAAGCGGAAACTTACTTTGGGAAAAATCCCTTGGTGGAAGTAACGAAGATGTGGCATACTCAATTCAACAAACGACAGATGGAGGTTTTATCGTTGCTGGGCAATCTAGCTCAAATGATGGGGATGTTTCTGGTAACAATGGTAGTTTTGATTATTGGGTAACGAAACTTGATGCAAGTGGAAACCTGCTTTGGGAAAAATCCCTTGGTGGAAGTGATAGTGACTCAGCTAGATCTATTCAACAAACAGCAGAAGGAGGCTATATTGTTGTTGGTAGTTCAAGCTCAAATGATGGGGATGTCTCCGGAAATCACGGCAGCTATGATTATTGGGTAACGAAACTGGATACGTCAGGGAATCTCTTATGGCAAAAGACTCTTGGTGGTTTCGGAGGCGACAGAGCACAATCTATTCAACAAACAGCAGATGGTGATTTTATCATTGCGGGTGATTCATATTCAACAGATGGAGATGTCTCCGGAAATCATGGCAGCTATGATTATTGGATCGTTAAAATATCCGGGAAAGACTCACCATCCCATGATGGACCTAAATACCTCCATTTCAACAACAAAACTAACAACTACAAAATAGAATTCAACACCGATGCTTCACCGGATTCCGTAGAACAAGAATTAGGATTCAACGGCCTAACCTTAGATGCAGGAGTCACTCATGATGGAACAGAAGTTTTCGACAATCACTCCTTCAACATCGACATCGGAGATATGGACATGGATACGCTCGCAAACGAGATTGAAACACAGATCACGAGTGAAACGGTTGATGGTGTAAATATAGACCCATCTGATTTTGAAGTAACAACACAAATTTCCGGGGATCAGAAAAGACTCAGTGTAAGCAGTTCTAAATACAGAATAACGCTAAGTGACCATGTTGGAACTTCATTGAATGAATTGAACATGGAACAGACCATAACAAATGGGGATACAGATTATTCCAATTACGTTTACGATAATGCAACGGTTACTGTTGATATTTCTGAAGAAAGGATATGGGGAATCGAAAATAACCTAAATAGTGCTTTATGGGGATATTTAAATGCAGACGGCCTTACAGGCTCAGTCAGTAACAAGTTTAACGATCAATTTGTGGGCGATGAAGCAAGAATCGATATTACCAATACAGATATTAGGTACGAAATGACGATAACAGATAATGTTTCCACCACGGCTTCTGATCTGGGACTAACCGGTACCTACAGCAGGATGGATGATCATACGGGAACGCTGCGGGATTATGGCAAGACCTTGGGAACCATCAATTCCGGTCAAAATATTGAGGAGATTCAATCAGATATAAACGGGCTGGCCGGTTTCCTTTCAGCTTCATGGATCAACGCAACCTACACTCCCGGTTATGATGGGGCTCACCATTATGGCAGGCTCAATGTAAATGTGGCAGATGCCAGTCCTGAGAGAAGAGAAGTTGAATTTACAGGTGCCGGTAAGAATCAATTGTTTGGATTTGCAAGTGCCGTTGCAGACAACGATGATACATTGACTTCCAATATTTGGCAGGCCAGAGACAGGGTAAATATCAGGACGGAATGGACAGGAGTTTCAAATACAGGCAATACTTTCAGCGGTGCCAGTTCAGACTGGTGGTGGGAAGGAGACGATGGGACAACCAATCCATTGATTGCTACACATCCGGAATTACCATTCAGTTCAATTTATATTGCTGACAACGATGATGATGCCACAGAATTAACGGGATCCTGGTGTATGTACACTTCCGCATCTTCTGCAGGTGCCAGCGATCAGCTTGACTTTGAGCTTGTGGATGAACAAACAGCCTCTTCCTATTCATGGGGAGGTGCCGGTGGCGGGGGACGATATGTCCTCAATGACGGTGTGCTGGATAATTCCAATTTCAGAGCACCTCAGTTGATCAGAACAGGAGCGGGAAGTTATACATCAGTGACTCAGAATGTGGATTTTGGTACGGTTTCTGCACAGAATAATGCGTTGGTCTATAAAGAACGATATTCAGATCCTTCATACAACCATGAAGCCTATGCATCTTATGGAGATGATGCCACTTATTTTTTTGCCAATATGGACGAAACTCAAAGCCCCACGGACTACATTCAGGTTTGTGAAGTATGGCCTCAGGAAACGGACAATGTTTCATTGCTTTTTCAGGTGAAAAGCTTGGCACCACCTCTTGTTCAGGTAGAAGGAAAGGGATACAACAGAGATGGTTCAGACAGCAGTTTTGGCCCTATAGAGATTACCTTAAACCCTTTAGGCGGTCCCGTTGAAATAGGCAGTGTGCAGTTTGATGACCTTCGACTGGGAGGAAACCTTTCAATCAATGACAAATTCGTGGTGAATGTTGCCGCAAGAGCCGGAACAACAAACGCAGAAATCAGCCATGGGGATACAACCTATACAGATTCCAATGTTGCTATTGAAGGCAATCCTTTTGAAATCAGAGGAAGCACCATGGAATACCGATTTGATCAAGGGGTTGAAGATGGGAAAACCCTGAATCTTCTGGGATATTTCGTCCACCCTCTGACAGGTGGAACAGAAACAGGGGTTATGACCGGAAGTATTAAAATGGATGTTTCAGGAACTGGATTCACATCAGGCACACAGGTCACAGGCAATCAGGGGGCCAGTGTGGATATCAACTATTACGGCAGATCGGACAAAAAAGCCGGTGCACTGATTACTCATTACCATTTCAGCAATTTAACCGAGTTCCAACAGCCCTCAGAAATTATTGATGAAATCAAATACGATACATCCGGTGACTACAACGCATCCATTCTCTTCGATGTGGCTGAAACAAGCAGCGACAAAGTGATTTTTCATGTCCAAGCCCATACATACGATACACAGGGAAATTACAGATATTTCGAAGATGATTATGTTCAATTGGATAAAACCAACGATGGGTTATCATTATTCACCGGTGAGAATTTCAACGGTTTGAAGTTTGATACCTTTTCCTTTGAAGATATCAGTAAATTAACAGTCGGAGATCGTTTTGTGGTCAATACCGGTGCGGATACCAGTGACAAAACCGGTTCCGATGAGATTACCTCTTTCACGGATTCCTTTTATGGTTCCATGTATCCGGGTTCCTGGCGTTTTGAAGATGGAATTCTGGATAACAGCCAAACACAATTAAAATTCTATCAGATAGAGCCCCAGAACTGCCCTTCCACCAATGCAGGAAATTACGATATTGATGACGGGAGAGTTTTTGATGGTGAGATGACTTTTAGAATTGGGGATTTTCACGGAGGAACCGCTGATGGTGTGGCAGGCTCAAAGGATACTCCCCTTGAAGTCAAAGATGCCGTTGAATTTTCCTCGGTATGGAAAGAAGGCGTTAACCTGGGTGTTGCTCATAAATACACATATTTGGAAGACATTGCAAATCTCTACGATTCTACCAAAGGATTTCTGTTAGAAGACAATAAAACCCTGAAGGTCAATTACAAAGGGCAGGAGAAGCTTATCAACCTGAATCCCAATCAAACGATACGGGAGCTTTTGGATGTGATTAACCGAGTTGTCTATGAGGATTTTGAACAAAAGGATTATGTCAATGAAGAAGAAAAGTTCAAATTTGCCAATTACGTCAACCATCCGGATGAAACAGGCGAAACCGAACAAGTCAAGGGGGCTTTTGTCCTCAGATCAGCGGTCACCGGAGAGGATGGGGAAATCAGACTCAGTGGGAATCAAGCCCTCTTGGACATCCTTGAGATGATCGAAACACAAAAGGCCCAAGAAAATATTTGTAATCTGGAAATTAAAGATGCAACAACCGGAGATAGCATTTTAAAAGAAAAGCTACAAACAGGAAGCGGTACAAGTATATTGCATTCTAATTTACAGATTGATATTGACTCTGACTTCGGACTTCAGAATACCAGGTTTAACGAACTGGATGAGGAATTTGTCTGGAATAATTCTTACGACAATGAATTTTCAGTCCATGTTCGTGATAACAGTCTGGAATTCCAAATCGGGCCCAATGAAAATCAGGACACAAGGCTGGGGATCGGGGATATGACCGTAAAATCACTGGGTCTTGAAGATGTGAATGTTCAAACTCGAGATGATGCCGATAAAGCCATTGGGAAAGTGGATAGGGCCAAATCCAAGGTTGTAAGCCAACAGGCAAAATTAGGAGCCTTGCAAAACAGACTTGAAAAATCCATTAACGTTTCAGAAAACACCGCTGAAAATCTCACATCCTCAGAAAGCCGAATAAGAGACGCAGACATGGCGAAACAAACATTACTTATGGCAAAACAACAAATTTTGTTGCAAACCGCCCAAAGCATGTTGGCCCAGGCGAACCAACTGTCAAACAGTTCCTATGAAGCCATCAGGAGTATGGTGGGAGCTTAGAAGAAATTCGCTAAAAGTTATTATAATAAAACCGGCCAGAAGGCCGGCATATCATTTATAGTTTGAATTTTCCTTATCTGCTGACTGCGTCAAAGAAATAATCTTTGTTTCTCTCTAATAATTCTTCTCTAAGTTTCTGGTTAAATAATCTTTTGATCTTTTTCATCGTAATCCCTCCTCGTGGATTTGTTCTGGTCTTTCCTGATGTTCAATAACAGTATAGAATGTGTATCAACCTCCACGTCAAGGAGGAAAACAGGCCCGATCGTGTAAAACTTTTGTGAAAGGTCGGAGTGGGCTACAGGTTTTTCGAGACTCTGTAATAGATTCATTAGGGATACTTCTTGCTTTATTGTAGTAAGTGTGATGTATTGCACTGTCATGGAGCATCTTCCGTTGGTACTATGTAGCCTACCAATAAATTGCTTATAAAATATAACGATTTCGCTGAAAATTTCACTACTTTATGGTAAGATAAATATAGACGTTTTAATGCCGCCCCTAATTGTTATTTAATTGTAGCGATTTTAAGGGCAAAAACCCAATAATAAGCAGCGCTTTTTATTAACGTTTTACTTAGAGTTTCATGAAGACACAGCAACTTGAATCGCTAAGATGAACGGAGGGAATCAAGATGGACAGTATCGAAAAGATGATGGAACAATCGGAGATAGGATTCGCTAAAAACCAAATGATCTATGATGAATCGGGGAAGCCCGTAGATTACTATTTTCTTGCTGTGAATCCCTCTTTTGAACGGCTCATGGGATTGAAACGAGAAGAGCTGTTGAACCGGCGGGTCAGTGAAGTGATACCCAAGAATATTGATGATGCCTTTGACTGGATCGGTTTTTACGGAAAAGTTGTTGTTGAAGGGAAAAAACGTGTTTTCGAACAGTATTCTGCTCCCCTTGATAAATGGTATCGCGTAGAAGCTTTTTCAAGCGAAAAAGACTCCTTTACCACGCTCTTTACAGATATCTCCCACGGAAGAGAATTGGCAGAAGCCTCAAAGAATTTCCTGAACGACCGGCAAGAAGAGTTTGAAAAACAGAAGGATTTGCTTAAGCAAAGGAACAAGGAAATCAGTTGTATGTTCAAGATGTCGGAAATCGTTCAGAAAAAAGTACAATTATTAGAAGTTATGCTACAACAATTCGTTGACATTATTCCACCTGCTTTCCATTACACCGAGATGACCTGCGCAAGAATCACTTATAAGGGGGAACAGTACAACAGCGAAAGCTTCAAAGAAACCCCGTACAAGCTCTCCAGTGATATTCTATTTCACGGTAAGAAAGCTGGATCAATTGAAGTCTTTCTGTTGAAGCAAACGCATGAGGATAATGCCGCCCCGTTTCTCGAAAGTGAAAAGTCCTTAATCGACTCACTGTCAGAAAGAATTGGACGAATAGCCGAACGGAAAGCTTCAGAGTTAAAGTTGCTCGAAAGTAAAGAAGAGGAATTCCGACGAAAAACCAAAGCATTGAATGAGTCTCATCGTATGGCAAAGATGGGTCGATGGGATTATTATCATAAAAAGGACATTCTACAGTTCACTGAGGGTGTTTTCAATATTTTAGAATTAGCGCCTGGAAAATTCGAGGCTAATTATCAGGGTTATCTGAAAAAAATTCATCCCGATGATCGCAAAGAGGCAGCTCAAGAATGGGAGGAAGCGCTTGATAATCATCGGCCGTATAACACTGAATATCGTTTGTTGTTGACCAATGGACGGGTGAAGTGGATAGCATCACATTGCTATACAGAATATGATGAAGACGGTCATCCATACCATTCAGTTGGAATTGTGCAGGATATAACAGAGCAAAAAGGATTAGAGATCGATCTAAGAAAAAGCGAAGAGAAATTCCGTAATCTCTTCCAGAAACATCTGGTTGTCCAGATTATCATCGATGCTGAAACCGGTTATCTGTTAGATGCAAATGACGCGGCAACCAAATTTTACGGCTGGACAAGAGCAGAATTAAAACAAATGAAAATATTCCAAATAAACACACTGTCCTCAGAGGAAATCAGAATTGAAATGGAAAAGGCGCGTCGCCAGAAAAGGAATTACTTCCTGTTTAAACACAGACTGGCGAGCGGTGAAGTAAGGGATGTAGAGGTTTTCAGCACTCAAATTGAAGTCGATGGCAAAGAAGTCCTTCACTCGATTATCCGCGATATTACAGAAAAAAAAGCGAATGAAAGAGAGCTGCTAAAAGCAAAACATCAGGCTGAAGAGGCCAATAAAGCAAAGAGCATCTTCCTCGCCAACATGAACCACGAGCTGCGAACACCCCTCAACGGCATCATCGGATTCAGCGATCTTCTTAGAAGCATGCCTTTGGATGAGGAACAAAAGGAATTTGTAGATATCGTCTACACCTCTGCAAAGCACTTGGCGAGTATCATTTCGGATATACTTGACTTCTCAAGAATAGAAGCCGGCAAGTTTGAACTGAATGCAAAAAAAACGGAATTGAAACCCCTGATAGAAAACACACTCTCGATGGTTCGTCCCAAAGCTAAAATGAAGGGATTGGACCTATGCCCTTCCATAGAGAATGACGTCCCTCGGATCGTTGAAGTGGACAGCTCAAGATTACGACAGGTCTTGATCAATCTGGTGGGTAACGCTGTGAAATTTACGGATGAAGGGACTGTTTCTGTATCCGTAAGCCTTCAGGAACAACAAAAAGACAAAGTTCGTCTGCTCTTCAAAGTCACCGACACCGGGATCGGTATAAAAAAAGAAGAACAGGCAAAGATTTTCGAAGCCTTTCAGCAGGCGAATATGTCAACCGACAAAAAAGCCCTGGGAACCGGTTTGGGACTGACCATCTCAAAAAACATACTGGAGCTGATGGGTGGGACACTGACACTAGAAAGCGAATACTCAAAGGGCAGCACCTTTTCTTTTGAACTATTGTTGCCCTATGAAGTAGATGATACGATAGCCTCAGAGGAAGCGGAATTTGAAAACACAGACGAATCATCCTCCTTTATCAACAAAAAGGTACTTATCGCCGAGGATAATCCCCAAAATATGCAGTATGCCCAAAAGGCCATTGCCCTATTGTCCAAGGATATTCATGTGATCAAGGCAAAAAACGGGAAAGAGGCCTATCACCTCTACAGTGAGCACCAGCCCGACCTCATTCTCATGGACATCATTATGCCTGAGGTGGACGGGTATCAGGCAACAGCAATGATACGCGCCTATAATGAACAAGTTCCTATTATTGCTTTGACGGCCAAAGCCTCTAGCGAGGACAGAGAAGACTGCTTAAAAGCCGGCATGAATGACTTCATCACAAAACCGGTTACTTTAGAACAGTTGAAGGAAACAGTTGAAAAATATTTGGACTGAAGACAAGGGAAATCTAATTTTTTTACACCCCAGTTACCATTCATTCGGTGACATCGTTCTCACGATACGAAATCCAATATTGTGGGCATAATTACCGGGAGTGAAACCAGCACGCCGTCCAATCCGGCATTTATAATATTCATCTTGAAAGCTTCCACCACGAATCACGCGATATTGACTGGTATCAGGTCCTATGGGGTTAACCTGGTTTGGAATGCTATAATATTCCCTGGACCACCAGTCGAAACACCATTCTGCTACATTACCGCTCATATCATACAATCCCAGTTCATTTGGGGTTTTCTGACCAATAACATGTGCACAATCTGCATTGCTCCAAAACCAAACTACTGAGAAGATATCGTTGCTTCCCGCATACAAATAAGAACCCGTGCTATTAATTCCTCCACCAGCAGCGTATTCCCATTCTGCTTCTGTAGGAAGTCGGTATCCTTTTACTTTTGTGATATCTTTAGTGATATTCCCATTACCATCTAGAAGGTTTCCGTTAGAATCATAGGCAGGACTTAAAGATGCCTGCTCGCTCAGCCAGTTGCAAAAAGCTATCGCATCCCACCAGCTTACATTATATACGGGGTGATTACCTCTTCCATATCCCCACAAATCATCTGCCGGTTTCTTTCTACCGGTAGCATTGCAAAATTCATCGAATTGATTGAAAGTGATTTCATAATTCCCGATTGAAAAATCATAGTTAAGCGTAACCGGGTGGACTCAATTATTTTAACACTTTTGGTCGTGGACTTACCCTCCCTATTAACGGTGATTTTTTTGCTGTCATTGTGGTGAAATAACGTTTTTACAGTTTCACGAAAGTTATATGTAATAACTATTTTTGGTTATGTTACAATATGGACTATTTTTTGTTGTTTTTATGGTATTATAAAACTTAAATGAAAGCCTTCAAACGTCATTTAACTGTAGCGTTAAATCATGGGATTAAGCGTTTTGAGAGTGGTTGCCCGTTTACGATTCAAATGTGGTTTTTGAAAAGATGGCAACGACAACTTGAAATCCAAGTTAAACGGAGGGGATAGTGATGTCCAGTATCGAAGAGGGGAACAAAAAACAAGAATTTGACGAGAACCAAGATCGCTTCAGTCGAGCCCTCGAAGGAACCGGTGCCGTTCTGGATGAATTGCTTAAAAATATATCCAAACAAATACCGGGTGTGATTTTTCAGTATCGTATTTATCCGGATGGTCGAGCATGCTTTCCCTTTGCATCCGAACATATCAAAGATATTTTCGAAGTGTCACCGGAAGAAGTGAAAGAAGATGCCTCCAAAGTAATGGAAAGACTGCATCCGGATGATCATGATCGTGTTGTTCAAAGCCTCATGATATGCAAAGAATCTCTTGACAAATGGGAAGCTGAATATCGGGTTATCTTACCTCAAAAAGGTAAAAGATGGGTTAGAGGCGTTGCTCAACCTGAAAGATTGGAAGATGGCAGCATTTTGTGTCACGGCTATATTTTTGATATCACAGAAAACAAAAAACGTCAATTTGAAACAGAAAGGCTTAAAGAACAATTTGAACTGGCCGTAGCCGGGACAAATGATGGGATATGGGATTGGAATGTCTTAACCAACGAATTATTTTTATCTAAACGCTGGAAAGAAATGCTTGGCTATGAAGATTGGGAGATAAAAAACGAATTTGACAGCTTTGTCTCGCTAATTTATGATGAAGATGTACCAAGTGTTAATGATTATGTTCAACGATACCTTAAAGGTGAAATAGACAAATTTACCATGGAATTTAGAATGGTACACAAAGACGGCTCGCTTGTGTGGGTGCTCTCAAAAGGAGAAGCACTTAGAGACGAACACGGCAAGCCATATAGAATGGCCGGGTCACACAGCGATATAACGGAAAGAAAAGAAATAGAAGGACAACTCTGGGAAAATCAAATTAGATTGGAAATGGCAATGGATGCCGGGGAACACGGACTTTGGGATTGGGATTTGGATACGAATAAGATTTACTTCAGTCCCCGATACTACACCATGTTGGGGTACGAACCTGGAGATTTTCCAATGGCAATTGAAGCGATGCAATCACTTATTCACCCTGAAGATAGAGCAGTCGTTCCCGATATACATGACTATTTGGCTAAAGGAAAACCTTATGGTGTGCAATTTAGGTTAAAGTGTAAAGACGGGACCTACAAGTGGATTTCTGCAAAGGCAAAAGGTTATGAAAAGGATAGCAAGCGAAAACCTCACCGGGCAGTTGGCATTCATGTAGATATTGACCAATTAAAACGAAAAACAGAAGCCCTCAAAGAAACTCATCGGTTGGCAAAGATGGGCAGATGGGATTATTATCATGAACATGACTATCTGCAATGGAGTGGAGGAGTGTTTGACATTTTTGAGTTTCATCCAAAAAAATTCGATGCGACCTACCAGGCCTTCATCGAAAGGGTTCATCCGGATGATCATAATAAAGTAGAACAAGCTTGGAAGAAATCTCTTGACAACCATCAGGCATATGATATAGAACACCGAGTATTGCTGGAAGACGGAAGAGTTAAGTGGGTTAAAGAGCATTGTTATACGGAATACGACGATCAAAACAGACCACAGCATTCAGTGGGAATCATGCAGGATATAACTGAACTAACTGAAGAAAGAGAAAAAGCGATAAAAGCCGACCATGCAAAAAGTGAATTCCTCACTAACATGAGCCATGAATTAAGGACACCGTTGAATGGGATTCTTGGATTTAGTGATATCCTTAAAAACACACCGTTAATTGACGAGCAAAGAGAATATGTGAATATCATACAGACTTCAGGAAAACATTTGACTGATATTATCACAGATATCCTTGATTTTTCCCGAATGGAAGCCGGAAAGTTTGAACTACATCCAACAAAAACTGATTTAAGGCCACTGATAAACAAAATAGTGTCCATTGTTCGCTACAGTGCGGAGACAAAGGGTTTAGAATTCACTGCTAATATTGGACACAGCATCCCCCAAACCGTTGAAGTGGATCACTCCAAGTTGAAACAGGTTCTGTTGAATCTGCTCTCCAATGCGGTAAAATTTACGGATGAAGGTTCTGTTCAACTGACCGTTCATCTTCAGGAAAGACAAAACAATAAAGCCCGTATCCTTTTCAAGATAACGGATACCGGGATAGGGATAAAAGAAAAGGACCAGGAAAAGATTTTTGAATCTTTCTATCAGGCGGATATGTCCACATGTAAAAGAGTCGATGGGACAGGCCTGGGACTTACCATCTGCAAAGAAATGTTGGAGAAAATGGGGGTCATGTTAAAATTCAACAGTAAATATGGGAAAGGCAGCACCTTTTATTTTGAATTGTGGTTACCTTGTGAGGGAGAACAAAAAAATGATTCTGACAATGAGGGTTTTGGGAAAACCGCAGAATATTCACCTTTCAAAAACAAGAAGGTGCTCATTGCTGAGGACAATCAAGTCAATATGCATTATGCTCAAACAGCTCTCTCCTTGTTTTCAAAAGAGCTACAAGTCATCAAAGCGAAAGATGGAAAAGAAGCGTATAAACTTTTCTTAGAACACAGTCCTGATCTTATTCTCATGGATATCATCATGCCAAAAATTGATGGGTATCAGGCAACGACCATGATCAGAAATCGTGATCAAAATATACCAATCGTAGCCATGACCGCTAAAGCCTTGGATGAGGATAGGGAAAGATGTTTTGCCTTCGGTATGAACGACTACATCACAAAACCGGTTACTTTGGACCAATTAAAGGAAACACTCAAAAAGAACTTATTATGAAATTTATTCAAGCTACAACTCAACAAAAAACAAGCCCCCCAAAACTATGCGGGCTTTTTTTACATAACCATGGTCAATTGATTACCTCATAAAAAACAAAACCGGCCCGAAGGCCGGTGTCAATTATATTTTGAGTTTTCCTTATCTGCTGACTGCGTCAAAGAAATAATCTTTGTTTCTCTCTAAAAGTGCTTCTCTCTGCTTCTGGTTAAATAATCTTTTGATCTTTTTCATGATAAACCCTCCTTGTGGATTTGTTCTTGCCTTTCCTGATGTTCAATAACAGTATAGAATGTGTATCAACCTCCACGTCAAGGGGGGAAACAGGACCGATCATGTAAAACTTTTATGAAAGGACGGAGTGGGGTACACGGTGAGGTGGACCCCCATAAATCTTTTTTATTTATCCTGATTGCGCGAACTTTCTGGATCTTATTAAAAATAAGCTCAGACTCAAACGCGGGAAAGTTTAAAAACTGAACATTATGGTTCAAAAATAAACCGTTTTGTGAAAAAATTAAAGTGATTAAAGTAAAAATATGTTTTTGTATTGATAGGTTATAATGGATTATCACATATGATAGGGCCTGCTGAATAACTGAAAATTCCTCCCTTAGAGCTGGCGTTGGGGAATACGCCTTGAAGTTTAAAAGACAAAACTTCACGGTTAAATCACAGGGTGCGGAGGGGGGTTATTGGGAGACTACCATTAACAGTGATGTTCCTGTTATAACGTTTAAAC
>CAZRYM010000048.1:0-13708 GCA_964604305.1 uncultured Thermotogaceae bacterium
CATTGGATTCTCAAATCCCCGCGCGAGTGCTCTCTGATAAGATAAATGGCAGGGGCTTTCTTGAAGCGGACTCTTTTGATATCCCCTTGTTTCTTTATTACAGTTATTGGATATACCCCCAGTGGCCTTCCCTTTTTTCAATCATCCTTAGCGGGTTTGCCTTCTCTTTTTTGATACTCTTTGTTTTGGAAAATTTCAAAACCCGTTTGCTGAGTATCTTTTTGCCGTTGGTTTTGGTTTTTTTGCCTTCTTCTTTATTTGTTGTAACCAATCAGCCGTTGATTGCCCTTCTCATTGTATTTTTTAGTTTCACCATGTATTTTTTATTGGAATTTTACACCACACAGCGGGTTTTCTATCTTTTTATGGCTGCGATCACATTTGGTTTGCAGTTTTACATTGAATTTCAATTCTTCTGGTTGGGGATTCTGTTAATCCTTTTCTTTATGATCAATTATTATAAAACGGGATTGGTTTTCAACTACCTGATCACGACACTCTTTCCCCTTCTCTTTTTTGTCTTGAGCTGGATTTTTCTCATTTGGATTTTTCGGGGGGATGTGGGTCTTTTTGCAAAAGAAGTATTCAGCTTTGATTTTCAATCAGGTTTGAATTGTCTCGGAGATTGTTTCCGGGATAATTTTAAAAATCGTTGGCCGATCATGCTGTTTTATTTATTTATTTTGATAAGATTAGGGAAATTCAGGACTTTTTTTCGTTCGCCGCTTTTTCTTTCCTTTATTTCACCATTTATCATGATTTTTATTTTGGGCGCATCCGGGAACGAAACAACATCAGCGGTGTTTATCACTTTATCCATCATCAACTTGATTATCTTATTCCCCTATCTGGGACCTTTGATTAATGAAAAAAGAAATAAGATCATCATGGTGTTGTTTTTGATTTTTATTTTGGTCTATGATCTCTTCTCTTTCTCAGTATTGAGAACTGGAAAAGAACAGGACTTTTTGAAAGCGCTTGAAGGGAATTATCAGGATAAACAAATCGAGGAATATCGCGAAGTTGCCTCTCAATTAGAAGTCTACTCGAGTATTTTAACAGATGAAGAAGAAACTTTTCCGGTCATTTATTTTTTCCGGGGAGAAGGGAAAATCATAAGCGAAGGCTCTCCACTTTATCCAATGGCATTGGCGAATCCTTCCTATTTTTCAGAGGCCTATTTATTTAAAAAAACCGAAGACGTTCAAATCCTTGATATCGAACGGATTGCTGAGGCATATCCCAACGTGTCTTTTGAAAGTGAGAGCTTTGTTATTATGACAACACAACAGAAGATTAAAATCCAACCATAATGAGTTGATTTATTCAATATCACCCTTTTATGATTTATTTATACGCCTTTTTTGTTAGCCTTAATTAGGGCTTGCTGAATAACTATTAATTCCTCCCTTGGGGGAGGTGCCCCCGCAGGGGGTGGAGGGGGTTATTGGGAGAATGTCATTAACAGTGATGTTCCCGTTAGAGTGTTTAGACCCCCCCCGCCGCAAGCGGCCCTCCCCCCCCAATGGGGGAATTATCAGCTGCAAGGTTTTTCGCCAATTTCCTTAAAAAACCTTGCAGCTAAACAGGAAAAAATGCTCTGTAAAACTTTATTGATAAGGGCTCTGAGTTTTTCAGCAGGCCTTAATTGGTGCTTCTAAGATAAAATTCCCCTCTGTCAGGTCTGAACTGAAAGATTTTGACATCTTCTGCGTTGTAATCACGGTATTTGTCGTTGGAGATGATATGGTATTTCTTTTCATAGGCAAGTTTGATAACAAGCTCGTCTGCAGGTGAATGAAAAAACACTGTTGGATTATTCAAAAAGGCCTTTTCCCAATATTCTCTTCTTTTTTTTACGATGAAATTGGCATTCGCATCAAAAACAAAAATCAGAGGAAAATAGAGCAGGTCATTTATTCCCAAGACGTTCATCAATTCTTTTAATCTCAGAGGATCAGGTTCTATCAGACCGGAAAACATAATATTACTGCCGTCAATCACCGCTCCTGTTTTGGCGTTTTGTGTGAGGAGTCGTCTCAGGTAGGGATGTATCGAATGAGCCCTTAAAGTGTCAATCATTGAGTCCTTTTGCGGTGGTTCCAATGATGAATAAAAGTCTCTTATCCATTTGATCTCCAGTTCCTTTAATCTGTAAATGTCCAGTTTCTGTACTTCTTCTATGATTTCTGCCTGGATTTTTATATCCTGTGAATCTGAAAAGGGTGTTGTTTTTGTCCCTGTTGAGGAGTTGTCATAAGAGAGTGTTTCAAATGCAGCTTCCAATTCGATGGGTTCTTTAAAATAATCCGAAATGTCAGACTGTTTGATCTTTTTTGATACCAGTGTATTAAATTGAAGATAAGAGTAATCGGAGGGATTTATCTCAAGGCGCCTTTTGGCATATTTGAGCAAGCCTTCTGAAGGCAAGTAGAAATACCTGGGCGCGGTGTAAAATAGAAACGGGGATAGAGTCCAGTCATCACAATCAAGTATTTTGAGGGCTTCTTTCAGTCTTGATTTAAATTTTCCCGTTCCATATAAGATTTCATCAAATGCGATGACAATACTCAGGGTATCTTTAAGTTTTAAACTTTCAAACAAGCCCTCATCACATTTTTTCATAATGGAACGCAATCCCTTTTTTGAGATGTTCTTAAGCCTTTCTCTTGAACAGCTGTTGCGTATGTATTTTGATCTTGCCTTTAAGTCATTCAATTTTTTTAGGTATTCTGCATCATAGGCGATATCTTTTAGTTTCTTCAATGTTAAATCACATGCCTCCGCTTACAATGGAGAACCAGATTGGATAGGTGAACAAGAAAAGAAATGTAGAATAAACTACGACTGCACTGGCAAAGTCCTTTTCCTTTTGATGACTGTTGGCTTCAGATAAACCTTCAGCAAGAATGGCGGTATTAACAGCTGTTGGCATAGCCAATTCCAAGACAAAGATTTGAAATACCAGGCCTTCCATACCCATTAGTTTTCCAACAACCAGAGCAAGGGCAGGGGGAAGGAACAGCTTCATTAATGATGCAGGCAGAATGCTGAAAAGATTTTTAATCTTGACCGGTATATGAGAGAGGTTGATTCCCACAACAAGCAATATAACGGGAATGGAACTTTCTTTAAGCATACTTACATAATTAAGGGCCGGTGTGGGTAAATCCTCTGTCCAGTTAAATCCCAGGGTTCCCAATATCCAGGATATGATAACCGTATAGAGCCATGGTATTTTCAAAATGTTTATAAGACCCTTTTTGATGACACCTTTTCCCTTTGAAGATAGCATTGTGGTACCAATGATAGGCAAAAGGACCATATTGGCACTGGCCATAATCACTGCCAAAGGAATAGCTTGTGGACCGATAGAGTATTCCAGAACCGGGTAGCCGATATATCCTGTATTAGAAAAAGAATTGGTATAAGACCACAGGATAAAGTTCCTTTTTGTAATTTTACTAAATATCCAATAAATGATAACGATGGCAAAGGTAACGATGAGGGTTCCAAGAAAATAACGCCAGATCATGTCCAAACTTGGCACGTGTTCGGTTATATAAGTAAATATAAGTACATTACCAAATAGATAAAAAGCAAGTTTGGAAAGCATTTCCGATTTACTCTTAAACACCCTGCCAAAAATAAACCCTGTGATGAAGATTGAAAAAACCGGTATAATAGATGAAAATGAATGTGCGAAAATACCTTGCCAGTTGGTCATTTTTTACCCTTTCCCTTTCTTTTGTGTCTTAAAAAAAAGATGATATTGGCCATGTCTGCCGGATTAATACCGGGGATTCTTCCCGCCTGTCCCACTGATGCAGGTTTGATCCTTTCTAACTTTTGTTTTGCTTCCGTGGCAAGATTTTCAACTTTTTCATAATCAATATCCTCTGGAATGAGAAAGTTTTCCATCTCTTCGAACTGTTTTATCTCTCGAAAAGTTCTTTCGATATAGCCTTCATATTGTATTTCAATATCGACTTGCTCTATTACCCTTTCATCTTGGATGGGGTCATCATCCCAGCTTTTGATCATGTCATAATTGATATCGGGTCTTTTCAACAGATCGATGAATTTTTTTGATTCTTTCAACGGAGAGGAGTTATTATTAATCAGCAATGTATTAATCTCGTCACTCTTTTTTACAGGAAGTTTTGACAATCTGTTAACTTCCTCTTTTATTCTTTCCTTCAATTTTACAGTGTCCAGATAAAAAGCTTCCGGTATCAATCCGAATTGGTATCCGTATTTTGCCAATCTCAAATGGGCATTATCGTGCCTTAAAAGGAGTCGATATTCAGCTCTTGAAGTGAGGAGCCGATAGGGTTCATCCGTTCCTTTTGTTACAAGATCATCGATAAGGACACCCAGGTAGGATTCGTTTCTTTTGGGGAACCAGTTTTTCTTGCCATCTATTTTAAATACAGCATTTAATCCTGCTATAAAGCCCTGGCCGGCAGCTTCTTCATAACCGCTTGTTCCATTTACCTGTCCGGCAAAAAACAATCCTTCCACAGACTTCGTTTCAAGGTGTGGGCTTAGCTGTTCAGGCAGGATATAATCGTACTCAACTGCATATGCCGGTCTGATGATTTGTGCACTTTCAAGTCCCTTTATTGATCTGATCATTTCTTCCTGAACGTTGAATGGCAGACTGGTACTTAATCCTCCGATATAATATTCTTCGTTTCTTCTGGTTTCGGGTTCAATAAAAAGTTGATGTGAATCTCTATCTGAGAATTTGATAACCTTGTCTTCAATGGAGGGACAATATCTTGGACCGGTACCGTCTATCAGTTTAATATCTCCATAGAGAGGTGAGAATGAAATGTTTTTTTGAATGATTGCGTGTGTTTTTGTGTTTGTTCTGGTGATGTAAACAGGCCATTCGTTAGGTAGAACCCGCTTTTTTGTAAAAAAGGAAAATCCCAGTGGTTTCTCTGAAGTAGTTTGTTTTTCAAGTTTGTTAAAATGGATACTGGATTTTTTTATCCTGGCAGGGGTTCCGGTTTTAAATCTGCCTAGTTCCAAACCGATGTCCTTCATCGAGTTGGAGATCAAATCTGCTGAAAATTCCCCCAATCTGCCTGCTGATAATTGAGAAGGACCAACGAAGATCTTTCCCCGTATAAACGTTCCGGCAGTAATAATTAAGCATTTACACGAATATTGCTCTCCAAAATGAGTTTCAACACCTGTTACTTTAGACCCTTTGAGGAGTATCTTTTCAGCTAAACCGTATCTTAAATACAGGTTATCTTCTGCCATGAGTTTTCGAGTCATTTCCTCACTGTAATCGTATTTGTCGATTTGGGCTCTTAAGGCATGAACTGCAGGACCTTTGCTTGTGTTGAGCATTCTGATGTTTGTCATGGCGGCATCCGCATTTTTTGCCATCTCGCCGCCCAAAGCATCAATCTCCCTTATGACAACCCCTTTGGCAGGTCCGCCTACTGACGGATTGCAGGGAGTCCAGGCCACTGTGTCCAAGTTCAAATTGAGCAGGAGGGTCTTTTTCCCCAACCGGGCTGAAACAAGGGCCGCTTCTACACCGGCATGACCGGCTCCTACTACTATCACATCAAAACAGTTATCCATCTTTTATCAATTCAATTCCTTTCGAATAAGTTTAGTATTTTTATTCGTTCACTAATTTCGTTTCACTAAAAACTATTTCACTAACATTTGAACCATTTAGGGTTTAAATCGTATGGTTCCACTGCAAAAACTGTTTTTCCGACTGATTGCCCAAAAAAACGACTCTGCTTTTTTCTGCGGGAGGGCACACGGGCCCTCCCCTACATCAATATTTAAGGGGTTTACAAGCTTTTGTAGGGGAACCCCCTCATGTGGACTCCCGCAATTACAATATAGGTTGATTTCAAAGACTGATTGCCCAAAAAAACGACTCCGCTTTTTTCTGCGGGAGAGCACACGGGCCCTCCCCTACATCAATATTTAAGGGGTTTACAAGCTTTTGTAGGGGAGCCCCCATGTGGGCTCCCGCAATAACATTATAGGTTGATTTCACAGAAACGACTATAAAACGTTGACTCTGACTTTTGCTGGTGGACATATCGGTCGGCTTTTACAGCACTATTAAAGAACTTCCGGATGCACAATCATTTCGTCTTGATCCTAAAGATGATCAGCGAGGCGATTAATGAGGCTCCCAGATAAGAAAAGAGATAAACGGATTCATTCACCAAAGAACTCAACGGTTTTCCGGCGATCATAAGTTTTCTTAAAACATCGGTTAAAACAGTTATTGGTAAAGCCGGAGCGATCATTTGCATGACTTTTGGCATTTGAGATAGCGGGAAGAATACTCCTCCCCCCAAAAACATAAGAAATACTATCGCAGCAGCTATACCCATAGACACATCACCATTAGGAGAGAAAACGGATATCAAAAGCCCCAACGACAGGTAGGTCAACATCCCCACTGTCAACAAGAAGCCAATAATCAGGATGGAACCCTCAAAATGAATGTTCAATACGTAAATACTCCCCAGTAAAAGCGAAACGGTTTGAATAAGCCCCAGTATGGAATGTGCGATATATTTACCCAGTACGTATGATAATCTGCTTGAAGGAGTAACCCTGAAACCATCAATGATACCTTTATCCTTTTCCCGACTGACTGAACCTGTGATTCCGATAAGCATGGTGGACAGGATAACAAATGCCAAAACTCCCGGAGCCATAACATCAGGATAATCGAGGGTGTTGTGTTCAATCCCTTCCACACGCAACTCAGGAACCTTAACATCTCTGGAAGGAGTCATTTTTTCATCAAGATCCATTTCGATCATGGCCCCATATTCTATTTCCCCTAAGGCTGTTCTGAGTAATTTAAAGATAGTAACACTTTCAAGTAGAGAGGCACTGCTTGGAATATACGAGATGTATGTATCATTTCCTTGAAGCATATTGGCAGTAAATCCGACGGGTATCACAATCAATCCGTCTATTTCCCCCTTGTCTAACGCATCTAAAGCTTCATCTTTATCTGCAATTTTGTAAATATTGTCCTGTTTCAGAAAGCCCAAAATAAAATTAGCCAGATATTTTCCCAAAAAAGTTTTATCTTCACCGAGAACACCGATTGAAATATCATCCAATGCCCTTTCTGTAGGAATAAACATGAGTGAAACGGTTAACAGGAGAAAAGGGGTTACGATTAAAATGGTAAAATAAATTGGATTTCTGATTATATACTTAATTTCTGTCAAAAAATGCTGAATAAATGAATTCATAATCAATCACCTTAAAAAATAAATTAAAAATCTACATGGGGATTATATCAGAAATGACCTTACTATGCTAAAAAAAAACTCCGGTAAAGATTACCCGGAGTTTGAAATTAAAAAAATCTTCGATCAATGGATTGAATAGGGGCTTAACTCAACTGAATATACAGGTCTTGCCGGGAAATGATAGCGTTCCTGGTCAAGGTATTTGATCGTATATTGAGTGGTTAATTCAAATGATGGTATGACATCTAGATGATAATCCCCGGCAGTTTCGTAGTTTTTAAAGTTCAAACCAAATCGAAGATCATTTTGATCAGAGTTTAAGATATTTAAAAAAGAGAGAGTGCTATCAAGATGTAAAGAGGGTTTGATCGAGCAATCTGATGTGTTGACTGTTCCGGTTGCAGTAATTATTTCAATATTCCTTCTGAAGTCCGCATATGGAACCCATTGTGAAGGAGTATCCCAATCCTGTGCATCAATTCTCAAAGAATAATAAGTATCATCGAACTGATAAGTTACATGTGAATCAACTCGCCCCTCTCCGGTACTTTGACTAGAGAACCCGAATCTCACTGCCCCCGCAACGGGAATATCCAAAACATCAAGGGTTATTGGTATATTGAAGAAGTTGATTTTTGATATTTCTCTTACAGTTGAGTTGACCTCGATGGTAATATTTCCCCTTATGGCAAAGATCGGGTGATAAAAAAATCTTTTTAAATTGTTATTCAGCCCCATCTCAAAATCTATATCGAGAAAGGCTAACAAAATCTCTATCGGTTCACGTGAATAGACCCTAATGCTGGAGTCACCACTTTGAGACCTGTGATCTATTTTCCCGGACCACAGGACATGCTCTTCCGTTGTTCTGTCATCAAAAAGATACGGTTCATCAGGATTTTCACCGAAAATGTTCTTGTATTTTATTCCTTTTAAGAATGCAGAGTATTCTGCTTCATCAAGCTCATTCAGGTGAAGTGTCTTAACATCACCAGTTCCTGTTACTTGATCAATCTTCTTCAGCGGACAACCCATAGAACTATCAAAAGACGGACCCAGTAGAAAAAGATCGTCTTTGGTTATTTTGATATTCAATCCGCCTGTGTTGACATCGATTGTTCTCTCTCCCGGATCGTACTGATTCAATCCAGGCAATGCCTTTTCATCGATACACATCTTGTTGGAGGAATCAACAGTCATAATAGGATAACTCTTTTTCTCATCCCCGGGGATAGTTCTGAAGGTTGTGGAAATCTCATCTGTACTGTTGAGCTCAATAAACATGACACCAGAAATATCTCTGGTTTCAGAGAAAGTTGTGTCTGTTCCTGAGAGTTTGATATCCCAGATTTCGTCTCCGTTCAGATCAAGGGTTTGTTCATTTTTTAAAGTGTGTGTGCTGATTGTTTTACTGGCAGCCGACGTGTAAAAGATGTTTTTAAATGTTATACCGGTTTCGCTAATGGATGTAAACTGCAGGTAAGAATAATCTTCGTGAAAAATATCATTTGTTTCCGTAAGCATTCTGATACCCAGTGTATCTTTTGTACTGAACATCGATATATCGGGATTTTCAAGAGAATATAAAATCTTTCCGTTTCGGAAAAATCCCGCCTTTAACTCCTCCAACGACAAATACGGATCGGGAATCGGATCATCGTTGTTGTTCATGCAAGAGGTAAGCGCCAAGGCTATAATAATCGATAGAATAAGAATCAAAAAAGTGGTTTTACTCTTCATCTTTATTCCCCCCCTATTTAATTAATCCTATTATAACATGTTTTTATTTACTTTTTTCAACTCCATTTCGCAGAAATTCCCCTCGATTTCAAATAATAAGGATTATGTACTATAATAAAGGGAATAAAAACTACGGGAGGATGATAAAATGTCACCATTTGAAAACATTGAACCACAGTCAGTCATCAGAAATTTCGAGAAAATCAGTGCCATTCCGCGATGTTCCGGAAGCGAAAAGACCATTAGTGATTTTCTGGTTAAATTTGGACAAGACCTGGGATACGAAGCATATCAGGATAAAGTTTGGAATGTTATTATCAAAAAACCGGCTTCGGAAGGGTATGAATCCCTGGCTCCTGTGATACTCCAGGGTCATATGGACATGGTTTGTGAAAAAAATAAGGCAACAGAGCATGATTTTTCCAGAGATCCTATAAAATTGGTGGTTGATGGTAACATTTTGAGTGCGGAGGGTACAACTCTGGGAGCCGATGATGGGATAGCGGTAGCCTATTGCATGGCCATTCTCGAAGATAAAAGTCTGTCCCATCCCCCTCTTGAGATTTTGATCACCACTCAGGAAGAAACGGGGTTGGTAGGAGCGATGGAACTGGAAGGAGAAAAGCTCGCCGGAAGAACGCTCATTAACATTGATGGAGAAGAGGAAGGCGTTTTGATCGTAAGTTGTGCCGGAGGAATCAGGACAAAACTCACTCTGCCTTTAAAAAAGAAGAAAAACAAAAAAGAAGAAGTGACGATGGAATTATCCGTTACAGGCTTAAGGGGAGGGCATTCAGGTGCCGATATCCACAAAGGAAGAGCTAATTCAAACAAGTTGATGGGGCGTGTTTTGTACAATATAAAAAGAGAAATGAAGTATAACCTGTATTCCCTTGAAGGGGGCGCCAAAACAAATGCCATTCCCAGAGAGTGTACGGCAATCATTGGGCTTAAAGCTGATGAAGTTGACAAGGTCAAAAAGATTATCAACGAGTCTCAACAGGATATTGCAATGGAGTATAAAAAGACTGATCCGGATATAAGTATCAGTATTAATCCAATCGACAACCTTCCTGAAGATCGGGCACATCCGGTAAAAAAGGCAATCAGAAACAAAATCATTCATCTGCTGTTGAATATTCCATATGGCATTCATACCATGAGTCCCGATATAGAAGGTTTGGTAGAAAGTTCCAACAATCTTGGGGTTATCACATTTGAGGGAGATAAAATTCACTTTGAAAACTCCACCAGGAGTTCGGTTGAAAGTAAAAAGGTTGAGATTAACAGACAGCTTGAAGAATTGGCGAATTTCACCAATTGTGTATTCAAAAATGATTCGGATTATCCCGGATGGAAATATAAGGAGGACTCGCAATTACGGGAACATATGAAGCGTGTTTATAAGGATCTGCATGGGAAAGAACCCATTGTAGAGGCCATTCATGCAGGACTGGAATGCGGTCTGTTTCTCGATGTGATTAATGATGATCTCGACTTGATTGCAATGGGACCGAATATGTACGATGTGCATACACCGGATGAGCACCTTGAGCTGGATTCAGCTGCAAGAGTGTACGAATTTTTAATAGAGACTTTAAAAAGAATGAAGGAGTTGTAATCTGTGAAAGACATATGCTTAAAAAATGCAGGAGAATTGATCAGCTTCATCGAAAAATCTCCCAGCCGTTTTCATGCAGTTGAACAGGCCAAAATGATATTACAGGCAGCAGGATTTCAAGCTCTGGATATTAGAGAAAAATGGGATTTGAAAGAGGGTGGAAGATATTACACAACAAAAAACGACTCTTCCATGGCTGCTTTTATTATTGGAGAAAAATCCCCGGCTGAATGCGGGTTTAATATCATCGGTTCTCATACTGATTCACCTGCAATAAGGATAAAGCCAAATCCGGAAATGAAAGTAGAAAAGAAGTATCTAAAATTAAATACTGAAGTATATGGAGGGCCTATTTTGTATTCCTGGTTTGACAGGCCTTTGGGAATGGCAGGAAGAGCAGCTGTTCAATGTGAAAAAAACGGTGAAATTCGTTCAAGAGCGGTGATTCTTGAAGATATTAAGACAATTATTCCAAGTATTGCCATTCACATGAACAGAGAGGTTAATTCAGCCTTTAAGGTTGATAATCAAAAGGACATGCTGCCATTTCTGTGTTCTGTTGAAGAAGTAGTACAGGAGTTTGATCTGAAGGACATGCTTGCCAAGAATTTAAAAGTTGAGAAAGATCAAATTCTTGATTACGAACTCTATCTCTACGATATAGCACAAGGGCAAATTGTCGGTGTGGATAACGACCTGATTTCCTGCTCACAATTGGACGATCTTGCTATGGTACACGCTTCCTTAAAAGCACTTGTTGAGGCTCCAACAGGAGAAACAACAAAAATGGCCATGTTTTTTGACAATGAGGAAATTGGCAGCAGAACCATGCAAGGTGCTGATTCCCCTCTTTTAAGTTCTATTCTGGAAAGGATTTCCCTCGGATTAGATCTGGATCGGGAGGGTTACTTGAGGTCATTGGAAAATTCATTTGTCATATCATCGGATATGGCCCATGCCCTTCATCCCAACGCTCAGGAAAAACACGACCCCACCAATAAACCGATTATGAATGGGGGTCCTGTGATCAAGATCAGCACAAATTTCAGATATACCAGTGACAGTCAATCATCAGCTTATTTTGAACAGCTTTGTAAAATGGCCAACGTTCCGGTACAAAGATTTGTGAATCATTCAAATGAAAGGGGCGGCAGTACTATTGCGCCGATAACAGCGGGAAGACTTGGTATAAGATCGGTTGACATAGGAAACCCCATGCTTTCCATGCATTCCATAAAAGAACTTTGTGGGGTTAAGGATCATTATTATTTGATTGAAGTCTTTAAAGAGTTTTATAAATAAGGACATTGCGCATAAAAAATAGAAAGAACCTAAAAAATCCTCCGGTTGTCATTTCATATTACTTCCGGAGGATTTTTTTATTCTAGAGTGATTAGATATTATTTTTCTTCTACAACCGAGGCATCCGGTGCGTTTTTTATCACGCTGTTTATACCATTCTTGCAGGATGCCTTTGATTTATAACCTTCCGATGCCAGGATATTTTCTCCGTTTCTGGCGTTGAGTCGAAACCTGATTTCTCCTGCCTTGTCTTCGTACATTTCGAATTTAGGATTGGTCATTTTTTCGAAGTTTTCTTCTGTCTGATCTTCTATTTTTTCTTTGGCAGCTTCCGCATTCTTCTTAACACTCTCGATTCCGTTTTTGCATGCTGATAGAGAAGAATAAACTTCACTGGTACCAATTACTTCCCCATTTCCGGCTTTTAAATCAAACTTAACACCTGTTTTTGTTTCTCTGATGACAAATTTTCCCATGATTTCCTCCTTTTTATGTTTGTTCAACCCAATGTAGCTGGATATGCACAATTCCAAATAATTCAAAATGAGTATATCGAAATGCAAAAAAACATGGACTTATGAATAAATGAATTCGAAATGGATTATAAAATAAAAAACTAAAAATCAGCTTAAATGTGATGAAAAGTTAACTATAAAGCTATTATAGCACATAAATAATGGAGTTTCTTTTCTCACATGATATAATTAATCAATCGATTGATGAGAACGGCAAAAAAGGGGGGGCTAATGACAGTAGAGAGTATACTTGATGTTGTTAGAGAAGGGGTATATACGCTTCTTATAACTGCAGCACCAGCATTAATACTTGCTTTGGGAGTGGGATTGCTGATAGGGATATTCCAGGCCGTCACTTCAATTAATGAACAAACACTTACAATGGTTCCAAAAATTCTGGTTGTCTTTCTGACTCTTGTTTTTTTTGGAGGTTGGATGCTGGAGAATCTGATTGATTATTTCACACAAATATTCAATTACTATTTTACTTTAATCTAAAGAGATGGACATCATTTTACAGAACTGGTTTTTTTTCAGATTCATGACATGGATAGCCATACTTTCTAGATTTTCAGGCCTATTTGTTGTAGCCCCTTTCTATTCAGGAAATCTTTTTCCGCTTAATGTGAAGGTTCCTTTGACGATTACCCTTTCTTTCATCGTTCTTTACTTTGTTCCGGATTATATCCCGGTGGATTTACCGGTGGGCGATATTGCTGCGATTATTCTGATTAATTTTTTATACGGTTTTTCAGCCGGTTTAATAGCGAATCTGATGTTTTTCGGCCTTTTATTTGCAGGGGACATTTTTGGTTATCAGCTGGGATTTGCTGCAGCCAATATATTTGATCCCCAAAGTCAGACTCAAAGTGTTATTGTGGGGCAACTTGTTTTTTTAACAGGTACCTACATCTTTACTATCATTAAAGGTCCCGTCATACTTCTTGGAATACTCATTGAAAGTTTTCAACAAGTTCCGGCTGGAATTATGTTTTTTGAGAAGGATATCACCTGGAATATTTCTCTGGTATTGGGTGAAGTGTTTGTTTTTGGAATGAAGGTAGGTATGCCCATGATTGTGTTTATGCTTCTTGTAACGGTTGTTTTGGGCATAATGGCAAAGCTTTTGCCACAGCTTAACGTTTTCATCGTAGGTATACCTTTGAAAATTCTGGTTGGATTAATCATTCTCATTGGGCTTCTGCCGATTCTGGCTGAGACTATGGTAAGATATACACGAGAACTGGGGGATTGGATATCAA
>CAZRYM010000049.1:0-13632 GCA_964604305.1 uncultured Thermotogaceae bacterium
CAATGTGTTCCCAATATCTTCTTGTTGCTCCGGCTCCCCAACCTTCTGTGTACATGTTCCATTCGTAATCGGCAGGATTGGAGTAATAAGCGGTCGTGATTGCCTTAACTCTGTCCCACATTGCCTGTTCAACTTTTATACCTGCTTTTTGAAGCTGATCAGCTACGTAAGCGCCTTCTCTCATTCTTCCGTTGGGATCGTCAACCCTAACGAGCAATCTGATTTCAACGGGTTTGCCGTCAAATTCCCAGAATTCTGCGCCTTTTACAAGTCTTCCCTGGTTCTCGGGAAGTGCTGCTGCTTCTTCCATTGCAGCTGTAATCATTTCAATACCTTTTTCCTCGTCACCTTCTGCAGTGAAACCGAATTCTTCTGCCACTTTGACATATGGCATTGTTCCCGGCTGGCCGGTTGTAGCCATACAATACAGTGGGAAACCCGCACCGCCAAGAATTTCATCAACGATGTACTGTCTGTTGATTAAGAAATTCAAGGCAAATCTGACTTCCTGAATGGCAAACGGGTTAAACAATACTTCCCCTTCTCTTTCTGCATGATAGGGTGCCGCTCCCGGATAATTGTTCATGTTCAGAGACCATGTACCTGAAGGTATGGCATAAACTTCAAGTTTTTCAAGGTCTGAAGAAGGCATCCCATAAAGTGTGGGGCCTGATACACCATAAAGGAAAACATCGGTAAGTCCTTCTGCTGCATCCTTAAGTCCTATTTCCTCTTTCATCCTCGTGTTGATGTAGACTTTGTCCGCATATGGTCCCATTACTTCTGCGAATGTCATTGCAACAAATAACGCAAGAATAACTACAACAAACAACGAAATTCTTTTTTGCATCCAAATTCCTCCTTTAGATTGTTTTCGGTGCTACGCACCTGTTTTTTTCTCTCTGAGTTTTGACTCAACTATAAGAATTATATCATAAATTCTCTTTATACCTAGTTAATAGTTCGTTTACCGTATTGCATTGTCTCTCACTAATTTGTTCATACAATATCGTTTTTCTCATACCATACACATTATTGCAACCTTTTTCACTTGCAGAAAAGTATTGAAATGCTCTAATGAAAAATGAAGGTTCAATTTTCGGGTGTTTATCTGACAGTTTCCATGCCGGGTATCTCCAGTTTCTTTTCCAGTTTTTGAAGAAACCAGGTGATGACAAGAACGAGGATCAAGTAGATGACTGCCACGATGATGTATACCTCAAAAAACAGGAAATTCCTGCTGGCAATAACCTTTGCCTTTTCCATTAACTCTTCAGCCCCAACAATATATGCAAGAGATGTATATTTCAACAGATAAATAAATTCATTGGTCCAAGCAGGTATGGCTCGTTTTATGGTTTGAGGCAAGATGACGCTGAAGATGGATTGATTTCTCGTCATCCCCATAGAACGTGCCGCTGTCATTTGATTCTGCTCAACGGATTGTATGGCTCCTCGGGTGTATTCTGCCTGATAGGCTGCACTGTTTATAATAAAACCCAGTATACATGCTCCAAAGGCCGTCATTCGAATGCCGTAAACGGGTAGCCCGAAATAAAAGATGAAGATTTGAACCAGCATGGGTGTTCCCCGTATGATTTCAATAAAGCCGGATACGATGGCAACAACGAATTTGTTGCTGTAAACCTTTAAGAAGGCAAGAATGGTGCCTAAAAAAGTCCCCACAGACATGGCAATCATCGCCATGAGCAATGTCATGCCGACTCCCTCGAGAAAAGAGGGCCAATGGTTCACAACAATTTCTACGATATTATTGAACATCACTCGTCACCTTCGCCGTATAACTCTGTCAGTTTGAACAAGAATTCACCGGTTCGTTTGTGTTCAGGATTTTTGAAAAGCTTTTCAGGTGAGCCCTGTTCAACAATGACACCACCTTCCATGAAGATGATCTCGTCGGAAACCGTGCGGGCAAAGCCCATTTCATGGGTAACGATCAACATGGTCATTCTGTTTTCTGCCAAGTTCTTCATAACCGCAAGCACTTCACCAATTAACTCGGGGTCCAAAGCTGAGGTGGGTTCATCAAAGAGAATCAATTCAGGCTGCATGGCCAATGCTCTGGCGATTCCCACACGCTGTTTCTGCCCCCCGGAGAGTTGCGCGGGATATTTGTCCGCATGTTCCAACAATCCAACTCTTTTAAGTTCTTCATAAGCGAGATTTTTGGCATCTTCTTTACTCATTTTTTGAACCTTGATGGGACCGATCATCACGTTTCTCATGGCAGTCAGATGGGAAAACAAACCAAAATCCTGAAAGACAAAGCCGATTCTGGCTCTGATCTTATTCATGTCTTCCGCCTTTGTCACGTTTAAATCCTTCAGGTAAATGGTTCCGCTGTCGGGCTTCACAAGTTGATTGATACAGGTCAACAAAGTACTCTTCCCGGTACCGCTGGGCCCGATGATAACCTTTGTCTCACCCTTATCCATTGTAAAACTGACATCCTTTAAAACGACATTGTCTCCAAAGCTCTTCCTAAGGTTTTCCACTCTCAGTATATGTTTATTCTCACTCATTGTATCTTCTCCCTTATGTCAAAACCGGGTATGGTAAGCTTTGTCTCAAGTGCCTGCAAGCTTTTGTTCAGAGTAATCGTAATGACAAAATAAATTGCAGCTATGGTTAAAAAGATCAGCATGGGTTCGTAGGTAGTGGAAATGATATACCTTCCCTGTCTCAACAACTCTGTTACACCAAGCGCATAAGCAAAAGATGAATCTTTAAGAACGATGGTAAATTCATTGGCCCAGGGCGGGAGGGCAACCCGAAAAGCCTGTGGAAAGATGACATTCCTGAATCCTTGCATCTTGGACATACCCAAAGATCTGGAAGCCCGCATTTGAGTTGTATCGATGGATTGTATAGCCCCTCTGAATATCTGAGACTGATATGCACCGCTTCTTAATCCCAGTCCTATAACGCACGCTAAAAATGGTGACATCTGAATACCGGCACGTGGAAGACCGTAATAAATAAGAAAGAGTATTACGATTCCCGGGATGCTTCGAAAGACTTTTTCATAAATTCCGATCAAGGCTTTCCCCCACTTGGGGCCGTATACTTGTCCAAAAGATACGGGAACGGCAATTAACATGCCGATGGCCAGTGTTAAGAAGGTAATTTCTATGGTCACCAAGGTACCTTTCAATAATAGGGGCATTGAATCAAGAAATAATTGAAATTTATCTATGATACTCCCCGCCTTTCATTATTGGATTTTTTATAATCAAACGCTACGGCCAACTAAGACCGTAGCGTGTAAGTGTAAGGTATCAATCAGAAGTATTTCTTGATCAGTTCGTCGATTGTGCCGTTTTCTTCCAGTCTTTTCAGACCTTCATTAACTGTGTTTAGTAACTGTGTATTGCCTTTTTTAACAGCTAATCCGTATTTTTCGTCTGATTTAATGACACCGATCGTCTTGACTGGTCGTACCTTCGCAAATCTGTCGCCAACAGGAGAATCAAGGACAACTGCATCGAGATTTCCGTTAACAAGATCGGTCATGGCGAGAACAAAAGTGTCATATCTCTTGTATCGACCCGTCAGAATTCCCGGCTTCTCAAGATGTTCTTCAACCCAAAGGTCTCCGGTTGTACCTGTTTGAACCCCAATGTTGTGATCTCCAAAGAGAACGGTAATGGAAAGATCTGAATCTTCTTTCACAGATATACTCTGATCTGCTGTCCAATAAGGATCGGAAAAATCTACGACCTTTGCTCTCTGGTCGGTAATTGTCATTCCGGCTGCTATGATATCCAAATTTCCGGAAACAAGTCCGGCTATCAGTGAGTCAAAGCTCATGTCAATGATTTCAATCTCAAAACCCATTTCCTTTGCCATTTCTCTCATGAGGTCCATATCGAATCCCACATATTCGCCTTTCTCAACATATTCAAAAGGCGGGAATCCGGCACTTGTACCAACTCTGTAAACTTTTGCAAATCCGAAAGAAAACACAAGCATAACGACGATTAAAAACAACAAACTTTTTTTCATAAAATCTCCTCCATTGTAAGATGATTATTGAACAAAAAAGTACTCATTGAATTTATTATGATCAATTTATAAACGAGTCTATTACTCAGTTAATTTGGCAAGTTACATAACTATTATAGCATATAAAAAGGGGGGGTATCAAGTTGAGGGATTTAGAACCACTCATATATTGAGTTTGTTATTAGTGAAATCATACCTCTCTTCACTGGCCTGCGAAGCGCTTTTATCAGTCAGAACCATCACATCCGGATGAAGTTGAAGTACTGATGCCGGAAAACTTTCATTCACCTTCGAACTTATTAAGCGAAACAATGCTTCTTGTTTGGACTGTCCGGCAATAAGAAGAAGGATTTTTCTCGCCCTCATGATGGTTTTGATTCCCATGGTAACAGCTGCTTTGGGCACTTCGTCAATGGTGTTAAAAAATCTGGCATTTGCCTTTCTGGTCTCATCATGCAGCTGAACCACATGTGTTCGGCTGGAAAAAGAAGTTCCCGGCTCGTTGAAACCAATATGTCCGTTTCTTCCAATACCCAGAATCTGCAGATCAATCCCCCCGGTATGTTGAATCTTGTTCTCATAGTTCTGACAACCACTGAGATTATCCGTTTCATCAGTTTTAGGCATATTTGTATTTTCAGGTTTTAAATTGACATACTGAAAGAAATTATCTTCCATGAATTGATGATAACTTTGAGGGTGATCAGTATCAAGCCCGATATATTCATCCAAATTGAAAGTCTTGACAGAAGAAAAATCAAGTTCTCCTTTTTTATACATTGCAATCAGCTGTTGATACATCCCGAGAGGAGATGATCCGGTGGGCAGCCCCAAAACAGAACCGGGTTTTAAAACAACCTGTTCCTTAACGATTTCAGCTGCTTGTTGACTCATCTGTTCATAACTTTCACATCTTTTTATGATCATAATGTTCACCTCTTAAATGTTATATAGTATGGATGTATAATCATGATATTCTAACAGACTAACATTAAGGTGCCATTACAACTAATGGCTTTTAGACAATTATTGACTGGATGATCCAATAAATCCCACCTGAACAGATAGCTACAAGGGGCACCGTTAACAACCAGGACAAAACAATGTTTTTCAGTACACTGACATTAACCATTTCCATCCCATGTGCCATTCCAATTCCGGTTACAGATCCCACTACAGTATGGGTTGTAGAAACCGGAACACCCATAACGGAGGCAACCAATACCGTAGTCGCCGTTCCAAAATCAATGGAAAAACCCCGGGTGTTGTTTAAAATCGTTATGTCTTCTCCAATTGTCTTCATCACCTTTTTACCCAATAAAGCAACTCCTGTAGCGATCCCTGCCCCTCCCAGCAACAGCACTGAAACAGGCACTTCAACATTGGCAACGGCAACGCCTGTTGTTAATACGGTCAAGATCAGCGCCAGAGGTCCGATGGCATTGGCAACATCATTGGCACCATGGGAAAAACAAACATAACAAGAGGTTACCACTTGCATCTTTCTAAATATCTTCTCCACTGCTTCATACTCATCATCCGGTTTTTTCAATGAATATTTGTTGGATAAAAACTTGATGGCAATCAACAAGGAAATGATTGAAAATGCGATTGAAAAGAGTATAGTCAAAATCAAATCCAACTTTAATGTTTTATAGGAGAAGAGAAAGGCAATGATAAAGATTGTGGCGGCAATAAAAAAAGGTGCGTTACGTTTGGCTGCAGAATAGGGACTTTCCTTGTGTAGGATGGTCCATGCAATGATCTTAAATACCGCGTAAGATAACAGGGCTCCCAAAAAAGGTGAAATCACCCAGGTCAAGGCAATTTTAAGCATTGTTAACCAGTTCACTGCACCCCAACCTGCTGCTACAATTCCAAACCCCATCATTCCTCCCACAACGGAATGGGTGGTAGATATGGGCATGGACCAAAACGTCGCCAATAATATCCAAACCGTTGTGGCAATCAGTGTTGCTATAGCCCCGTAAAGGAGAACATTGGGATCGTTTACAGCATCCCATTTCACAATCCCCTTCATAATGGTGGAAGTCACGTGAGAACCAAATAATAAGGCACCAAGAAATTCCAGTACAGCTGCAATCATAACAGCCTGTTTTGGCGTGATGGCCTTTGCTCCCACAGCGGTTGCCATTGAGTTTGCCACATCGTTTGCCCCGATGGCAAAAGCCAAAGCAAACCCCAATCCAATTCCAAAAATAAGCAAATCTACCCCTCCTATGCCTTAATGAGCATTCTGACCTTTTCAGCCACTCGCTCAGCGCGATCCGCTACCTTCGACAAGTTTATGATGATATTCTGAAGAAAAAGAACATCTACCGCATTCATTCGTTCTTTCATGGCATAAACTCTTTTTCCAAGGTCAATGGCTTCATCATCACTTCGACTTTCCGTCCGCTCAACAGATTCCAAATCCATTCGTTCCTTTGCAATCTCTCGCTTCGAAAAGGAGGATTCTGCTACTATTCTCAAATTTGTAACTGCCTTGGTCATCTTTAAAACCGAATCCACTACTGTGTGTGAAAGGGCAATGATATCCTTGATCAGAAGATGGTCCAGATTCTTTATTTGATTCATCATCAACATCTTAATGATATCATCCGCTTTATCGATGATCCCATCCTGCTTATGCAGGATAAAGAGGGCATCTACCTTGTCAAAATAGGTGTATTTCAGCTCCGCATAGGACTTCCTGATCTCAACCTTTATATCATCTGCATCATGTTCCAATTGATCTACTTTTTTTCCAATCTCGGATATTTCCTGTTCGTAAAAGTATTTTCCCAGAACTTCCGGCAGATAATTTACCGCCTCCCGGGCAAGTTCCGCATGCCTCGTCATAAGATCAACAGGAGAATCCTTTGGAAAGAGCCTCTCGATAAACTTCATTTTATAACCCCCTTTTGCTAAATAAAACTTCACAATATTTTACACGTAAAATGGAAATATGCCAAATGTTCTTTTATCAGACCCCAACTCCCACACTCCTCCAATGAGCAAAACCATCCTCTTTCCCGTCAATATATTTGATCTTTCCATCCGATTGTCGTTCTTTTCCTTCGTTCATGATATAATATGGGTGGAAAAATATTCTTATTGAAAGGTTTGATTGCTACGTTTAGTGGACAGATTCTGGAAGTCGCCATGGCCCTTGTATTGAAGGCGTTAATAGGTGGAGTAGAGGATAAAGAAAGTATATATGAAAAAGTTTATGAAGAGCTGGAACAATTAGGCTTTCAGGCAGACGAGATTGAGGATACTTTGGATGAGGTTTTCTCTCTTGAAGGCTTAAACGATGGCTTTTTATTCCCGTTCGAGGGGATGAGCCATGTGGTTTTTGATCTCTATTCACCGGAGAAACGAATCCCTGTAGAATTGATGTACGGAGACAGGGATTTGGAAATAATAGACCTGTTCAGCCGCCTCTATTCCGGAAAACTCACTTCAGACAAATTTGAAATAACACTGGAAACAGGAGATATCGTCGACTTTCAGGGGGACACTCTGAACTAACAATCAACCAGCCAATCGACTCGAACAAAATCGGTATTATCCGGGATGTTTATTTTTTCTCTGGCTATTTCAAGGGGTATGTTTCTGATACCTGCCAAAATGCAAAGCAACAGCAACCCGTGCGTTACTACTACGACCCGTTTTCCCGCGTGCTCATCGGCTATTTTCTTTAAAGCATTTATACCTCTGGTTCGAAGGTCTTCATATCCCTCAACCCCATCCATTTTAAACAAATGGGGGAATTTTCTATGTTGATTAAATTCTTCCGGGTAATCCCGCATCACTTCATCGATTAACATGCCTTCCCAGACACCAAAAGCAGATTCCTTCAGTTCCTCCATCCGGAAAATATCCCGTTTCTCACCCCATTGTTCCATGGCTATGCGAGCTGTTTCTCTTGCCCGTTTGAGGGTTGATGTTATAACAAGATCCGGTTTGATCACTTCAAGCTTTTCAGCCATCTTTTTCGATTGCATCACACCATTTTCTGAAAGTGGGCTGTCTTGCTGACCCTGAAACCGCTTTTCAAGGTTCCAATTAGTCTGTGCATGCCTGAAAAGGTACATTTCACATCTTGTCATTTAATATATCCCTTTTCCTTTAATCTCTTATTGAGTAAAGCAAAAGCTCTTGCCCTGTGGCTAAAGGAGTTTTTAACACTTTCAGGCAACTCTCCAAAGGTTTTTTCAAACCCTTCAGGAATAAAGATGGGATCGTAGCCAAATCCACCTTCACCTTTGATCTCTTTGGCAATAGTTCCTTTCACAATACCCTCTATCAATATTTTTTTGTCCTCAAGGGGGTCGTAAAAACATGCCACTGTTCTGAACTGAGCATATCTTTCCTCGTCAGTTTGACAGGATTCCATTTTCTTTAACAACTCTTGCATCTTTTCCCTGTAATGACTGCCCGCCATGAAACGGGAAGACCTGACTCCGGGAAAACCGTCCAAGGCCTTTATCTCGAGCCCTGAGTCATCGGCCACTGTATACAGTCCAAAGTAATTTCCGGAAACAACGGCCTTTTTTGTTGCATTCTCTTCAAAAGAATCACCGTCTTCTTCCACATCCCATTCATCACAAAAATCGCTGATATTCTTAAAAGGTATTTCGGGAACGATTTTTTTTATCTCATCAACCTTATTTTCATTCATCGTTGCCAGAAGTATCAACATCGATATCAACTCCTTTTTCCGGTTTGGGACCCCAGAAAAAATACAACCAGGTCTTAAGTCCGCTATTGGTAATCCATTTCTTTTTAGAAACTTTCATGTCAAAGGCCTTTTCCACATCTTCATGGGAACTGTAAATAAAATAGGACCAATCGGGAAGATCCTTTTTCAGATGCTTCATTTGCTGATAAAGGTTGAAAGCGGCTTCAGAATCTTTTAGTCGCTCTCCGAAAGGGGGGTTGGTCAAAATGTAACCGTATTTTTCTTCTGCTTTTACCTGCTCCATGGGAAGCTTTTCAAAGGTACAGAGATTGGATACACCTGCCTTTTTGGCATTTTCCAGAGCATATTCAATCATCTGCCAATCAGAATCATACCCTGTTATCTTCGCTTCTGTCATTCTGATAGCCTTTCTGGCAATTCGTCTTTGATCGGCTATAACGTCTTTTGAAATCAAATTCCACTTCTCAAAAAGAAAAGACCGGTGTAAATTCGGTGCCTGATTTCTGGCAATCATGGCTGCTTCTATGGGAATGGTTCCCGATCCGCAAAACGGATCGATAAGCTCTATCTTTTCATTCCATCTTGAAAGCATGACTAACCCCGCGGCTATGGTTTCCCTAAGAGGGGCTTTTCCTGAAAGAATTCTGTATCCACGCTTGTGCAAACCCTCTCCCGAGGTCTCCAAAGCTACTGTAACGTTGTTTTTCCTGATATACAAGTGTAAAGGATATAATGCGCCCGAAAGGGGTAGCCTTTTCAAGGAATAAGATTCGCATAGTTTCTTGTAAATGGCCTTTTGTGCCACTGACTGTGTTACCCTGGGGCTTTTCAATTCGGATTTTTTTATCTTTACCTTGGCAAGGGTTAGATTCGCATTTCTGGGTATCAATGTTTTCCAATCGTAGGCGTAAAGTTTTTCAAACAATTCATCCGATGAAAACGCCTTAAACTCATCCAGGATGACAAAGAGCCTTTCAGCTGTTCTCAACCATAAACTGGCACGAATCAGAACATCTTCGGTTCCTTCAAAGATTGCCTTACCATCACTGGAATCGATAACATCCAGTCCAAGATCTTTTATTTCATGCGCAAGGGGGCTTTCCAAACCCGCTGTGCAAGTTGCCATAAATTTCATTTTTCACTCTCCAGGATGCCTTTAAGCACCTTTTTGCCGTAGGGATCCTTTTCGAGTAACTCATAATAATCTTTATTAAGAGTAAGGATTCTCTTCAGACCGTTTTCAGCCAAAATTTTCTGATTGGCGTCAAGCCATTCAAATTTAGTAATCTTTAAAATATCAAACAATGCCCTGGGATCGTTGATATAGGAAAGTGTCATAATCACTTGTCCAATGATCTCCCGGATAAAATCATCCTCAAAGGCAAAAAGTTCCAGTAAGTCAATATACTTGAGTCCCCCGCCCAGTTTGGCGATTGCCTCATAGATGATTAAATGCGCCTTTTCATCATCATAAAGTCCCAAAAAGGCCTCTATTAAATCTATGTCCTGCTTATTCCCCACCTCACCCAACAGATCGATTACCACCAGCAAGGTTGTTCTGTAAGCTTCTTCTTTATATGCTCTGGGATTTGCATCAAATTGTTTTCTCTTCACCTTTAGATAATTCCGTAAATAATCCCCGGAACTTGGGCCCATTCTGATTATGGCTTCATTGATCATCTCAATTAACTCGGAATCTTCTTCATTTTTCTCCATCAGGGACAACAGATCCGGTATTGCTTCTTCTCCCTTTTCCTCAACGACTCTGTTGATAACCTCGAGGCCTCTTTCATCAAATTTCAATGTAAAACTCCTTTGTAATAAAATAACTGTTTATTCACGGGTGATTATAACACAGTACTGTTGAGTTATTCTTCAATCTTTTATGGTAAAATCTTAAAGGTACTCTTTTAAAGGAGAATCAGCTGATGGAAATAAAAAACAATCCTGAAGAACAAATTGATTATAAAAGACTTTTTCTGGAATCTCCACTGCCCACTTTGATTTTCGATTTGGAAAGTGGTGAAATCATACAGGCAGATGATATCTTCTGTGAACTTTCCGGTTACGATAAACAACATATCATTGGTCTATCCCTTTATAATATAGGGATTCTGCGTCCCAAACAGAAGTTGAGAGAGTTTATCAGGAGAATTCCCCAAAATGACAGCCTGGATATGTACACCCTTGAATTTTCATCTTCCGGTGGAGAAAATTTGTTCGTAAAGGTTAATTACACTACTTTTATGAACAACTCTAAACGCCTTGTTCTCTTAACCATAACAGACACCTCCAGCCAAAAGAGAATATTGGAAAGCCTGAAACACCACCTTTCAATGGAAAGGATTATTATGCACCTCGCAACGGAATATATCAATATCCCCCTGGAAAACACAGGAAAGGGCTTTGAAAATGCCTTGGGTGAAATAGCGCGTTTTGTAGAAGCCGACAGAGCTTATGTCTTTGAATATGATTTCAAAACAGACATGGCCACCAACACCCTGGAATGGTGTGCACAGGAAATAACACCTCAGATCGACAATCTCCAGAAGGTACCCCTTTCCATGGTTACCCATTGGGTAGAAAGGCATCTTGAAGGTAAGGATATGTATATCGAAGATGTGGAAGAGCTGGAAGAAAGCGGACTTAAAAAGATACTGGAGGCTCAGGATATCAAAAGTCTTTTAGCTGTACCCATGATGAAAGGAAGCGAGTGCATCGGTTTCGTGGGATTTGATTCAGTCAAGACGATTCACAGATACACCAAAAAGGAAAAGAAATTACTTTACCTGTTCTCACAGTTACTGGTCAATATCGAAATGAGAAAAGAACTGTTGGAAGCAGAAGAAAAGGCAATGAATCTAAATAACGCCAAAACTGAATTTTTATCCAATCTCAGCCATGAGTTGAGAACCCCTTTATCGGGTATAACTGCTGCTATCGAGACCGTATTGACAACGGAAAAGAAAGCGGAATCACGTTATCTTCTGGAAATGGCATTAAGTTCCTCATTACAACTTGAGAGGATCTTCAGTGACCTGTATGAAATCGTAAAACTCAATAACGGAAAAACCGATATCCATTACTCAAAAATCAACCCTTCTAAACTCCTGGATGAAGTATACAACCTCTTTAAAATCTGTGCCGAGAAAAAATATCTGACCTTATCCATCGAAAAAAACAACCTGCCTGAAGCTCTATTCACCGACCGAAAATTACTCAAACAAATTTTGGATAAACTGGTGGACAACGCTTTAAAATTTACCTTTAAAGGCACAATAAAGATAATAGCAGGTTATATCAAAACAGCAAAAAAACACGGAACGCTTGTGTTATCCATCTCAGATACCGGGGTTGGGATTGAAAAAGAGACCCAAAAAAAGATCTATGAAATATTCTATCAAAAGGATTTAAGTCTTACAAAGGAATTCAAAGGCCTTGGTCTGGGACTTCCCATGGTGAGTTCTATCGTAGAAAAGATGAACGGGAAGATTACCCTTGAAAGCTTTGAAGGAAAAGGCACCACTTTCACAGTGAACCTTCCCGTTTATGACAGGGATCCCACCCACTGAGATATACCCAAAACGCTCACTCGCTTTGTAAATGAATCGGTTGATCCATTATGTTCCACAACTAATCGAGGTGAGTAAGTGGATACTGAGAATTGCGCAGTGTGTTCTTTGTGTTTTAACGTTTGTCCTTTTAATACGATTCAAATGATTGAAATTGATTGAAGTTGTAAAAATGGCAACTAAAAAGGCGGGATTCTCATCCCGCCTTTTTGCTAAAAATCTATATTCTAACTGTCTAAAATTTTTATTCTACTACTGAAACCTCTGCAGCTTGAGGGCCCTTGTTACCTTCCTGAACTTCAAATTCAACTTTCTGCCCTTCCTCGAGGTTCTTAAATCCTTCAGATTTGATAGCTGAGTAATGTACGAATACATCCTCTCCATCTTCCTTAGTAATAAATCCATAGCCTTTTTGGGTGTTAAACCACTTTACTGTTCCTTTAACCATTAATCTGTTCCTCCTAAAAAATTCCTGTTTACTGTCTGTCTCGTTTAAACCAACGTTACGTTTGAAGCCTGTGGACCCTTGTTGCCATCAGAAATCTCAAATTCTACTGCTTGTCCTTCTTCGAGATTCTTGAATCCGTCTGACTGAATTGCGGAATAATGTACGAATACATCGTCTCCGTCATCCTTTGTGATAAATCCGTAGCCTTTCTGTGTGTTGAACCATTTTACTGTACCTTTTGCCATTAACTTGTTCCTCCTAAAATTCTGCGCATCAGATGCGCTTGATGGTATAATATACTATAAATAATCCGTTCTGTCAAGTACCTGAAAATATTGTTCTAAGAAAGTTTTAACTGCCTATTGTTTTTAGTGCCCGTCTTCTTTTCTCAAGGCTGGCAAACAATATGGCTGCCACCAGCATACTTGCACCGATCGTTTGCATCAATGTCATTGTTTCTCCTATAAATAAGACGGCAAAAAGAGCAGAAAAAATCGGTTCTCCCACAAAAATCAATGCCGTTATGTTGTTGCCCACCTTTCTCTGATATTTCAACTGAATAATCACCGCAAGCAATGTGGGGAAAAGGGCAAGATAAACAGCAACCGAAAGAACTGAGGCGGGCAGTATCCAATTTCCGCCTATACCGGCTATGGTGTTGATTAACGCTGCTGTGGCGAACTGCCAGGTTAAAAGACTCATCTCATCTATCTTTCTGGAAGCCTTTGTGATCATGACAACATGCAGTGCAAAGAAAACGCCGCAGGCAATGTTCAGCAGATCCCCGGCATTTAAACCGCTGATACCCCCGGCCATTAAATAAGATCCTATGATGGCAAAGGGAAATCCTATCTTCTGATAACCGTTGATCTTCTCCT
>CAZRYM010000050.1:0-13138 GCA_964604305.1 uncultured Thermotogaceae bacterium
TTTGCAATTGGTTCTGCTGCATTAGCAGCCCTTTCATTGTTTGCTTCTTATTTATATTCACAAGCCCAACCAGGAGAAACGACCGGATTTGAACTGATCCTCAATATGATCAACACAATGACACTTGCGGGCGCCCTTGTTGGTGCAGCATTACCTTATCTTTTCTCGGGAATATTAATTGAAGCAGTGGCAAAAGCTGCAAGGAAAATGGTTGATGAAGTCAGAAGACAGTTTAAAGAAGAACCCAGAATCCTTACCGGTGAAGTAAGACCTGATTACAAAACCTGTATAGAGATATCCTCAGCCGGTGCACTTTCTGAAATGAAGGTTCCTGCACTGATTGCGGTTTTAACACCTATTGTAACCGGTTTTCTTTTCGGTGCTCAATTTGTCGGAGGTTTGTTAATTGGCACAACTTTATCCGGTATCATGTTGGCCCTATTCACTGCAAACTCAGGTGGTGCTTGGGATAATGGTAAAAAGCTCATCGAGTCCGGTGGAATCGATAGTGAAGGAAAAGGAGGAGAAGCTCATTCAGCAAGTGTTGTTGGAGACACCGTTGGAGATCCTCTGAAAGATACCGTTGGTCCATCACTGGATATACTAATAAAAATTATGTCAATTATATCTTTAATAATGGTTTCAATATTCGGAAAATACAATTTGATGGAATTATTCAAGTAATATCATTATATACCACAATTTTAGGGAATGGTGTACACCATTCCCTTTTTTTATTTTGAAACAATTCATGTATAATTATTACAGAACAAAAGTTAAGGAGAGATGGTATGGACAAAGAAAGCATTCAAATTCTGACTTCCAATTCAATTAATGCTTATATTTTGGCAATTTTGATATTTGCGATCGGTGCTATCGTCATAAGTTTTGTTGATAAAGGCCTGAAGAAAAAGTTAGATAAACTTTCAGAAAAACCCAAGTTTCAAATCCTGAATTTTGCGTATTCCATATTCAAAAAGACTTTTTATCCGATTATTTACTATGGTTTACTCATCGGTTCTCTTTCAGCCCTTTCTCTCCCGGAGGTTATCGACAAAGCCGTCGAATATGTGGGAATTATTCTGTTAACCATTGCTGCAATACGTTTTATAAACTCAATACTTGATTATTGGTTTGAACTGCTTCAGAAGAAAAAAGAGACATCTGCGATACAAGTACAGGGGTTAAAAGGATTGTTTTCTGTAGCAAAAGTCATAGTATGGTTGATAGGGATATTAATCGCCGTTCAGAATATGGGTTACAACGTTTCAACCGCATTAGCCGGTTTTGGTCTTACCGGAGTTGCAGTTGTTTTTGCAGCACAATCAATTCTCGGTGACTTATTCAGTTACTTTTCAATTCTTTTTGATAAACCATTCGAACCTGGTGATTTTATTATTATAGGAGAAATGTCCGGAACAATTCAACACATTGGTGTGAAAACAACAAGATTGACAAGTTTAACAGGAGAGCAATTAATCATTTCGAATGCTGATTTAACAAATTCAAGGATAAAGAATTATAAAAGAATGGTAAGGAGAAGAATCGCTTACCGTCTTGGTTTTGTTTATGAGTTGAATTCAGAACAATTAAAGGAAATACCCGATTTAATCAAAGATATTATTACTAATGTTCCTAATGTTACATTTGATAGAGCCCATTTTGTAGAATATGGTGCTTATAGTTTAAATTTCGAAATTGTATATTATGTCAATTCTAATGATTATCTCGATTATATGGACGCTCATCAAGCAATAAACCTGGAAATTAAAAGGGTTTTTGATGAGAAAGGCTTTCATTTTGCTTTTCCAACTCAAACCATCTATAATACATTTGAAAACACCCCTTCCTTTCAGTTGGAGGGTGTTGAAAAACAGTAAGAAAAGGGGGGCTTTTTATGAACAAGTATTTATTCATAATAATGTTACTAGTATTTGCAACTACTTTGTTTTTTTCTAAAGTGCTTGAAGTTGGAAGTGTCAATTCATCATATAACACCATCAAGGCAGCTGTTTTTGATGCCAGTGATGGGGATACTATTAGAATCTATGCAGGTAATTATGTAGAAAATCTTAGATTCTCCAAAACACTTACAATCGAAGGTGTTAATACTCATAATGTCATTTTGAAACCTCTCAACCCAAATCTTCCAACTATAATGGTGGAAAATTGCAAGATGTTAAACATCTCAGGCCTGACCATTTATGGAGACACTATCTCCATTTCTCTTGCCATGACGAATGCTACCATCAGTGGAAATAAAATATATTCAAGTGGAGATGGTATCCGAGCAGGTACATTGAATCATGAAATCAAGATTATTAGCAATCAAATAGCAGGTAACTTTAACAACATAAAAAATCTCAATACTAACGGAATTATGTTAGTAGGAGTGGGAAAAACCACAATAGAAAACAATGATATACAATCCTTTGCAACCGGCATCTATCTGGGAGGGAAAAAACCTGTCAAGATTTCTGAAAATCAACTTCATTTAAATTATTATGGAATCTATGTATCAGGCAACACAGCGGCAATAATCTCTGATAATAGACTTTTTAAAAACAACCGTTCAGGAATTTTGTTGGTATCAAAGCCGGTAGTAACAATAACTGCTAACTATTTCACTTCAAATAATACGTATGATATCATGGTTTCAGACAAAGCATGCAGTAATGAATTTCTGATCAACTTTACGGGTAAAATAAGCGGTAATTCTAATATTTTTGATGAACCACCGAAAATTTGTCCACCTGATTATGTTTTGTCTGAAGATTTTATAAAAGGATCGTGAAAAAGTCATTCAATTAGGATTAATATTTGGTGGAAAAAGCAGTGAACATGAGGTATCAATAAAATCAGCACAAAATATCTTTAAGCAATTCAAACAAAAGGATATTGAGAATCATATTAAATTATGCCCTTTTTATATCGATCAAGAAGGTTATTGGAGAAGTCAAGATTATTCATTGAATGTTCTTAGGAATACCAATAAAATGAGTTATGACTTCAAAAGAGATCTTTTTCCTTTTTCATTTTCAATGATTGATGTTTGGTTTCCAGTCATTCATGGACAATTTGGCGAAGACGGACATCTTCAAAAGCAGCTGAGAGAAACAAAATTACCATTTATCGGCTCCAATGAAAAAACAAGTTTGATGTGCTATGATAAGATAGCAAGTCGAGAAACTGTAAGTGATATAGGCATTTTACAACCTAAATATCTTTTTTTTCAATATCAAGGAAAAAGCACAAATAAGGAACTTGTGGAAGAAATAACCCAAGAGATCGGACTTCCGCTTTTTATAAAACCCGCAAAAACAGGATCATCAATTGGCATTTCCAGAATAATTGATGAGAAAAAGATTCTATCAGCTATAAAATTGGCTTCATTATATGATAAGTTTATCCTGGTTGAAAGAGCAGTTGAAAATTGTGTTGAGTATGAAATCGCTATGATCGGCCGAAAAAGTAAAATAATTACAATGCCCGGTACAATCGATTATAACGATGATTTTTACACTACTAAAGCAAAATATTCTCATAAAACGACGAAATTGAAAGTAGCAAATAATATTCATCAGTATTTAAAAGATAAAATGAACTTTATTGCCCTGAATATTGTAGAACTCTTTGGTGTTAAAGATTTAGCCCGTATAGATTTTCTTTACGATAAAAAATCAGATAGACTTTATTGGAATGAGTTAAACACGATACCTGGTTTTACCGAAAAGAGTATGTTTCCCTATCTTTGGAAAGAGAGAGGCTTAAATTTAGTTGATGTTATTGAGTATATTCTTAAGGACAGTATATAATTAAAAAATGTTTTTACGTCTAAAACCATACCCGGAAAAAAGAGGTGATAGTATGTATTTTGATAAATTTTCACAGGAAGCTGCAGAGTTATTTCTCATTTCACAGAAAGAAGCTGAAACTTTTGGACACAGGTTAATCGACGCCGAGCACATATTACTTGCAGTTGCAAAGATTTCATCAAGTACTGTTTACGATATACTTGTCAACCAGTATGACATAGATTATGAAGACATTAAAAATGAAATTTTAAAATCTTTAGGACAAGGATTTACGAGATCTACAAGTATGTCACCGCAAATTTCTCCAAGGCTAAAGAGCATTTTGGAAATGGCGTTCGAGGAATCAAAAGTATTTGAAACACAAAAAATTGAAACCGAGCATGTCTTTTTGGCTATTCTAAGACATAATCAAAATGGTGCGGTTAGAATTTTGTCTCGTTTGAATGTCAATGTCACGACTTTAAATCGTGATCTTTTAACACGTATGAATCCCAAGAAAGATGTTGGTTTTGGAGAGGATAAAAAGATAAACAATTATCTGATTAAACAACTTGAAGAATTCGGCTACAACTTAAACGAAATGGCATCATCCGGTAATCTTGACCCGGTAATTGGCAGAGAAAATGAAATTCAAAGACTCATGCAAATTCTCATAAGAAGAAAAAAAAATAACCCTGTTCTAATTGGTGAACCCGGGGTTGGAAAGACAGCAATTGTCAATGGACTTGTTGAAAGAATCGTTCAAAACAAAGTACCGGTAATATTAAAGAACAAAACAATTATCTCTCTTGATATGGCATCTCTGATCGCTGGAACAAAATACAGGGGAGAGTTTGAAAAAAGGATGAAAAAATTGATCAAAATCATCCAGCAGGACCAAAATATTATTGTATTTATCGATGAAATACATACTATTGTTGGAGCTGGCGCTGCAGAAGGAGCTGTAGACGCAGCGAATATATTGAAGCCTGCCCTTGCAAACGGTACGATCAAATGTATTGGGGCAACAACTCCTGATGAGTACAGAAAAAACATTGAAAAAGATGCAGCACTAGAGAGAAGATTTCAAAAAATTAATGTTAACGAACCTGATTTTGATCAAACTATAAAAATTTTGGAGGGTTTAAAACCAAAATATGAATTACATCATAAGGTTGAATATACAGAAGAAGCGATAAAGGAAAGCGTTAAATTGTCCAGAGCTTATATCACTGATCATTTTTTACCGGATATGGCTATCGATGTAATCGATGAAGCGGGCGCAAAAAAAAGATTGAACGCACTGAAACTACCAGAGGAATTTGTTGAAATGGAAGATCGTATTGAACTTTTAAAACAAAAAAGATTAAATGCTGCAAATCAAAATGATTATTACAAAGCAAAAGAATTACAGGAGGAAGAAAGAGAATTAAAAGATGAATTATCAAAGGCATACAATGAATGGATAGAAGAAGCCTTAAATAAGATAGAGATTGTCGGCTTTGACGATGTGGCAGATGTAATTGCAAAATGGACCGGCATACCCCTGCATAAGATCGAGGAGGACGAGAGTAACAAACTCCTAAATATGGAAGAATCTTTACATGAAAGGGTTGTGGGACAAGAAGAATCAATCATCGCTATCTCAAGAGCCATAAGAAGGGCGAGAAGTGGTCTCAAAGACCCCAAACGCCCTGTTGGAACTTTCCTTTTCCTTGGACCAACAGGAGTTGGTAAGACGGAATTGGCAAAGACACTGGCAACCTATCTTTTTGGGAATGAAAAAAGTCTTTTAAGGTACGATATGTCAGAATACATGGAAAGATTTTCGGTTTCAAGGCTTATTGGCGCTCCACCGGGATATGTAGGTTATGAAGAAGGAGGTACATTAACAGAGGCAATCAGAAGAAATCCTTATTCTGTTATATTACTGGACGAAATAGAAAAAGCACATCCTGATGTTTATAACATTCTTCTTCAAATTGCAGATGAGGGGAGGCTAACAGATTCTCAAGGAAGAAACGTTGATTTCAGAAATGTGATTTTAATAATGACAAGCAATATTGGCGGTGAAATAATCAATAAATCGAAAAATGCCTTAGGTTTTGAAATACAGCAAAATGATACTATGAAGTATCAAGACATGAAAAAAACCGTTATGAATGAAGTTAAAAATGTTTTTAGACCTGAGTTTTTGAACCGATTAGATGATATTATCGTATTCCATCAATTAAATCGTGAACACATTAGCAGTATCATTGATATACTTCTTTCAGACTTGTCGATCAGGCTAAACGAAAAAGATTTATCATTGGAACTCAGTAAAAATGCCCGAGAATATCTTATTGATAAGGGGTTTGACCCCATATATGGTGCCCGTCCTCTAAAAAGAGCCATTCAAAGAAATATAGAGGATCCTCTTGCTGAAGAACTCTTGGCAAATAAATTCAGGCAAGGTGATGTGATAAAAATAATACTCAATAAAACAGATGGTATTAAATTTGTAAAAAAAGATATAAAAAGAGAAACTGATAACTATATAGGTGTTGGAACAATAGGATGAAGAAAAGGAGCAACTCATTTGTTTGTGACGTATGTGGTTATGAAAGCGGGAAATGGTTTGGCAAGTGCCCACAATGTGGTGAGTGGAATTCCGTAAAAGAAATTCTCATAACCGGAAAGACAAATCAGACAGGGCAAAAACATAAAGGGTTTGTATCTTTGAAAACTGCAAATTTTCAAACAACATCAAGGATTGATTCTGGATTTGAACATTTAAACAGAGTTTTAGGCGGTGGCCTTGTTTCGGGATCAGTTATTTTAATAGGTGGAGATCCGGGAGTTGGGAAAAGCACATTAGTCACTCAATTATGTGCTAATTTCGAAAAAAGTTATTATATCAGCGGAGAAGAATCTTTCGAACAGATCTTTTTGCGATACAAACGAGTGACAGAAACAGATTCAGAAATTAATGTCATGAATACTTCCTTTTTAGATTCAGCCATTGAATATCTTGAAAGGGAAATAATAAAAGAAGAAAAAAAACAAGTAGTTATTGTAGACTCAATTCAAACAATGAAAACATCTGAAGTCAATTCTCTCCCCGGTGGAGCAGTTCAAATAAGAGAATGCACATCGAGAATTGTTGAGTTTGCAAAAACAAATCAAACCCCTGTAATCATTATAGCTCATATTACCAAAAGTGGACAAATAGCTGGACCAAAATTAGTTGAACACCTGGTTGATGTCGTGCTTTATTTTGAGGGCAATAATGAAACAGATTTAAGAATACTCAGAAGTGTTAAAAACAGATTTGGGCCAACCAATGAAATAGGCGTTTTTGAGATGCGGGAAAAAGGTTTGTTAGAGGTCTTAGATCCTTCGGAGCGATTTTATGATACACATTCTGAATTATCAGGAAATTCATTGGGAGTTATTATCGAAGGAAACACACCACTTGTCATCGAAGTTCAGGGTTTGGTAGTAAATGCACAATTTTCAAGTCCAAGAAGACTGAGCAAAGGGATAAATAACGAAAGATTATCATTAATCTCTGCCGTTTTGACAAAACGATTGAATATTGAAATAGAGAAAAACGACATATATATAAACCTTTTAGGTGGTATGAGAACAACAGACCCGGGCATTGACTTTCCGGTTGCTTTGTCTCTATATTCTTCTTATACAGACCGAGTGTTTCCTAAAGGAAGCGCTTCCTTTGGAGAGATTGGTCTTGACGGGAAAATTAGAGCTGTATCTTTTCCCGAAAAAAGGATAACCGAGTTGAAACGTCTTGGTTTTACAAAAGTATTTGTTCCTCTTGGAACAAAAAAACGTTTATCTGAATTAAGTATGTTGGATATTCAAATAATCGAGTATGAGACTTTACAAGAAGCTTTAATCAAAACTTTTAATTAATGGAGGTTGAAGAATGGCTTTAATTAATGAATTCAAAGGCGATATGGAATTTTTGGTAAAGACTGAATCCGGTCATGAAATGATTTTGGATGCAGGAGAATCTTCAGGTGGCCACGATAAAGGGGTACGCCCAAAAGAGCTTTTATTGGTAGGACTTTCTGGTTGTACGGGAATGGATGTGGTTTCCATTCTAAAAAAAATGAAAGTTGAAAATTACAAATTAAGAATAGAGGTTGAAAGCGAAAAAACAGAAGAACACCCGGTTATTTATAAAAAGATCCACTTGAAATATATTTTCCATTTGGAAGATGACTCTAAAAAAGATAAGGTTGAAAAGGCTGTAAATCTTTCTCAGGAAAGATACTGCGGAGTATCGGCAATGTTGAAGAAAGCCAGCGAACTCAGTTACGAAATCATATACGAATAAACCAACATGAGAGAATACAAATTTAGGCATTGAAACCAGCAACTTAAGGAGTGTCAAATGAAGAAGATAAAACTTGGAATAGTCGGCTGTGGAATAGCAGCTAAAGAGCTGCATTTACCCCCACTTAAAGCATTAAAAGAAAAATATGAAATTACCGCTTTACATAACAGAACCCGAAAAAAAGCTGAGTTATTAGCTAATGAAATTGAGGGCAATCCTAAAATATTCGATTCTTATGAAAATATGCTTGATAATGGTAATCTTGATGCAATCGACCTGGCACTTCCTACAGTATTTAACCAATCGTTTATTTACAAGGCAATAGATAAAAAAGTACCAATAATATGTGAGAAGCCCATTTCTTATAATACACAAAGTGCTAAAGAAATTGTTGACTACGTTAAAAAAAACAATGGACAACTGTACATTGCTGAAAATTTTCGACATATAAAAGTCTTTAGTAAGATAAAACAACTGATTTCAAAAGGAGTTATTGGCAATCCGATTTCCTTTATTTGGAATGAATTTGCCGGTTTAACAACGGAAAATAAATACGTGAATACCTCTTGGAGGAGAGACCCTAAGCATATTGGGGGATTCCTTTCAGATGGCGGTGTTCATCATGTAGCTGGAATGAAGGAAATCTTCGGACCCATCAAAGATGCCACAGGAAAGACAAAAAGAGAAACTGATTATCTTGGAACTGAAGATAATTTATTTGCCATTATTGAATTTGAAAATGGTGTAATAGGAGTTTACAATGCCTCTTATTCTACAGCCTGGGGACCTTCACAACATCAAATTATTGGCTCAAAAGGAACTATCCTATGGGATAGTGATAAGATCTTCATTATAAACGAGAATTCCAAGGAGATCCTAAAAAGAGAAAAAGAAGAGGATTACAAAAAAGAATTTGAAGATTTCTATCAATCATTTATAAATGGTAAGATTGGAGAAAAAGGGGACCCCGAAGAAGCACTTGATGATTTGCGTGTGATCGAGAGTATCATAAAAAAATAGGGAGAGAATCTTGTCTCTCCCGAAAAGTGGTTTGTTTCTTCGTCAGCAATTACATCATACTGCAAGCAGTAAAGTACCTGTCAATGGCCTGATAATAAGGAGATCGGTTAATTTTTGGTAAAAACGCGTAGTTAACTGCAAGAGCTACAATGTTTTATACAATTCAAGTGCCTTATTTCTTTGTAAAGAGTGAATCACAATCGGGAGCGGGTAATCTTTATTTAGAATACAATTTGACTCTTCTTGAGCTTTTTGAGACATTTTATAAGGTTCGTGAATATAATTGACTTTGACGTTTTTTAATTCGGGGACATACTTTTTTATAAACTTGCCGTCCGGATCAAATTTACTTGATTGTGTATACGGGTTGAAGATTCTAAAATAGGGTTGAGAATCCGTTCCAGTTGATGCACACCATTGCCATCCCCCATTATTTAAAGGCAAATCGTAATCAATAAGCTTTTGTTTAAAGTAGGTTTCTCCCCATCTCCAATCGATTAGCAGATCTTTTGTCAGAAAAGAAGCGGTAATCATTCGAAGTCTGTTGTGCATCCACCCCTCTCGATTTAACTGTCTCATACCCGCATCTACAATCGGAACACCTGTCGTTCCATCACACCAGCGTTCATAAAGCCCTTTATCATTTTCCCATTTAAGCCCGTTGAATTTTTTGATAAAAGCACCATTTTCTACATAGGGAAAATAATACAAAATCTGATAATAGAAATCTCTCCAGGCCAACTGTTTGATGAACGTCTCTATTCCTTTTATGCTTTTATCATTTACGCCTTCCAACAACATTTCTGCTGCATGATAGACCTGTCGAATAGATAACAATCCCGTTCTTAAATAGGCGGAAAGTCTGGAAGTTCCTTCCATAAATGGGTAGTCTCTGTTCATATCGTAACCTTTTATCTTTCTCTTTAGAAATAGTTCAAGTTCTTCTTCAGGTTTTAATTCATAGACATCACTTGTCCTTGGGATCGAATCATAATCAAGAGCTGTAAAGGTTGCAGTTTTAAAGGGTTTGACAATTTCTACCGGTTCTTTCTTTAAATCTATCCATTTTTTAAAATAATAAGAAAAGACAGTATATGGTTTCTTATCATTTTTTAGGATTTCTCCTCTTTCATGCAAAAGGAGGTCTTTGAAGCTTTTACATTGTATTTTATTTGCTTGGCAGTAATTCCATATTTCGCGATCTCTCTTGATCTCTGTTGGTTCATAATTCCGATTAAAATACAAAGCCCCCACATTAACTTCTCTGCAGATTTTTTTGATGATCGTTTGTGGATTCCCCATAAATAGATATAGATTCGATTTATATTGATTCAATTGATCTTCGAGTCTTTCCAAACAAGCGAAAAGAAACTTCATTCTGGGTTGGGATATTGTGGAAGAATCCAAACAATTATCTTCTACGATATAAATTGGTAAAATCTGTTCTTTTTCAGCAACACAGTTGCTAAAAGCCTTGTTGTCATATAACCTTAGATCCTTTCTAAACCAGAATAAATTGACCTTCAAAGGTCCCACCCCATCCATGCTATAATTGTTTATCTTAATCATATCACATGCGACATTATGGAATGAAATCTGTATATTAATTCAGTACTATGTCAGAATATTTAGTAAGAAAAAAATTTTTTGAGGTGATCGTAATGAAAAGATGCTATTGTTTAGTAATGCTATTACTGTTTATTACTCTAATGTCCTTCTCCCAAACAGATATAGAAAACAGAAACTTTTTGTCTTTTGAAGGGGAACCTTTCCTCAGCGTCTCACCTGGAGAAAGTTTGTCAATTGATTATGAGATACCAGCTGAAATGTTGGACAAAAACCCAATGATAGGGATTTTTGCAGCCGATCTCACTTTTGATTCAAACTTTGTTTTAAAAAGCACTATGATTTTTGATTCCTTTGGAAAGGCACTTTTTTATGCACCTGAAGATGAAGGACAATATATTGTCTGTATTTATATCCAAGGCGAAAAGTTGTCAGATCCTGTCACGTTAGAAGTTGCAAAAAAAGAGCTAAATGCCAAAATCAACATTAAACAAGAACAGGCAGGTACTAATGAATTGTTATCCATACCATTTGAAGGGGCACCTGGTAATGATTATGATTGGATAGGCGTGTACAAACCAGATGCTGATCATTATGATTTTTATTCTTACTCCTATCTTTACGGTGAAGAAAACGGAACGGTAGATATTTATATGCCCGAAGAACCCGGGAATTACCAACTTAGAATGTTTGTAGATGATTCTTATACGATGATTGCCGAATCAGAAATTTTTGAGGTTATTGAAGTTACTCAGGTCGAAACAGAAGCATCAACGGATTTGTCGCAATATCAAACAACTTTGGAACTAGATACAGAAGCAGTATTTCCCGACGAATTGTTAATAGTGAATTATTATGACGCTCCGGGATTTGAAACGGATTGGATAGGTATCTACGAGGTTGATGATACAGAGGGATATATAATCGATTGGCAGTATACAGATGGTTCAGAAAATGGGTTATTAGAATTCTACGCACCGTATGAACCTGGAAATTATATTTTTAGATTTTTTCCGAACGATTCATTTGATGTTATTGCAGAAAGCGAACCATTTGCGGTTTTAGACGTTGAAACGACTAATCCTGAGGATATGAACGAAAAAGTCATGGTGAGAGAATCGGTATTTTGTGAAACAGTTGAAGAAGATTTCCCGCTAAATGAGAAAATCGATTTTACTTATTCTGATGAATTTGCTTATTTATGGCTCATGCTTGGCTCGTTTAAAGGTGCTCACGAAGGAATTTGGGAATGGTATTACCCCGATGGGGAGCTTTACGATACTGTTTATCTTGACATCCCATCTGCCTACGAAAGGGGATTGGAGAGCTTTGATAGTCTCAGCCTCTGGTCTTGGATCCCCATTAAAGATGAACCGGAAAAACAAGAAGGGATATGGAAAGTCCATTTTTACATTGATGATGAACTTGTACTCGCTAAACAATTCATGATCACGGATACACAAACTTCAAAAAGACCTGTTATTGAAACAACTGAAAAAACCATACAAATCGGTGAACTTTCTTTAAAAGTTCCCGTCAATGCTGAATGGTTTGAAGATACTGAGTATGAAGATTCGTATTATATCAATCTGGAACCGGAAAGAGAATTTGGTCCTTTGGTAGGGATTGACTTTAGTTTTGTCGAGCTGCTTTCTGAAGAAGGTGAAGCATATCGGTATGAGTCAGATTATTTGGAATTTGATGGCTGGGATTACATTTCATACGATGAAGAGTTTGATTTAACAGATAGAATTATCGATTTAAAAATAACCGATCAATATGATTCATACGGTAATATGATTTATATCTTTTTTGTCTGTTCAGAAGATGAGTATGAAGACTGGGAAGATGAATTTGTCAAGATTTTAGATTCCGTTCGTATAATAGAATAAATTACATATCGAGTAAGGGGGAACGTTCCGGATATCGCTCGGATAAAACCTCTTACTCGATCTTTATCTATTGTTCTTCACAAACTCCAGAAGCATTTCGTTGATTTCCTTTAACAATTCAGTTTTTTCAGATTCCATTCTTTTTTCCAACAATAAAACCTTTTCTTTTAATTCATTTATTTCTTTCTCCTGATTGGCAATAATTTCAATAGCTTTATACATTCTTGGGGGTTCTCCACTGTGAATGGTAACAACACCTTCCTCGCTTACTTGTTCCATGTATTGCGCATGATTTTCAGAAAGTAAATCATAAATTTCATCATAAGTCTTTCCTTCATTTAAAAAATCTCTTATCTTTTCTATCAAGTTAATTTGACTTTCACGGTATAACCTTTTTTTACCTTCTCTTTTAGCATCGAAAAAATGATTTAATCGTGAAAGAATCCTTGAAAGTGTGCTATAAGGGATTCCGGTTATATCACTTATTTTACTCTTATTCACCCATTTATCCATCTTTATCA
>CAZRYM010000051.1:0-12917 GCA_964604305.1 uncultured Thermotogaceae bacterium
TATACCGGTGGATGAGAGAATGTTTTTTTGTAAGCATCCTGAGATTTTCCTGGAAAGGTAATAGATATCGTTGGGCCATTTGAGGAGGAAATTTTTTGGTTTCATTCTAATGGAATTATAACTTTTCTTAGAAGAAGTGCTTTTATTAGCGGATGGTGAGAATTTTTCGGGGCTATTGTTTAGAGTTTCTTTCACGTTAATTTGTTTAGACCCCCCCCACCCTCTTCGAGGGCACCCCCCCGTAGGGGGGGATTTTTGGTTTGGTAAATTTCTTTTTCCCCCCAGCTCTAATTGATTGTTTAAGGTTTTAAGAGTTGCCAAGGAGCATATCTTCTGTAATTGAAAAGGTGAAAGTTTTGGTGATTTGAACAGTACCGAAAACCACAGGCCGCCTTTGGCGGAGTCCCATTGTCGGGAAAGTCTTCCCTTGCCGGCGGTCTGGATATCGGCTCTTACAGAGCAAATTTCAGGGAGCTCTTTCAGGTGTCTTTCCAAATAAAGGTTGGTGGAATCTGTTTGTTTTAAATGGATGGTTTTCATATTTTAAAACCCTTTGGCCATGGGGTTTTGTATAAATTCTTCCATGTTTTGTCTATGTATGCGTGAGTTAAGGCCTGTTCAGCCAGATGATAGTCATAAGCCCCTTTTTCAGTTAATCGGTAACCGTCGTTTGTTGGCTCGATGAATTTTAGAAAAGCGGCTATTTTCAAAGCTTTACCAAAAACATCTGTGAGGGGTTGATTAAAAATCTCCTGGAAGCGCTCCTTTGAAATACTCATCTCGTAGCAACTCCAGAAAAGCCAATATAGCATTCTCCAGCGTTGAGTAAAGTCCAGTTGAACTGCAATAGCCCGCCTCCCTTTGTCAACAGTTTGGCAATATTGGGGCACGGAAAAGGTGTTGATATAAAAATTCTCCAATGTGAGTGTTGTCCCGCTGGGTCCCATACCAATAAAAAAATCCCGAGTGATGGACGAATACTTTTCACTGCCCCGTTTTTTAAAGGTCCATACACTGGAGCGTTCAAAGCCCTCCAGATCGGCAGCTTGTATGAGGCTTTCCAGCAGTCGTTTCATTCTCTTTTTTTTCAGGGGTTTTCCTGCATTATTGGCATAGGAAAAGTCGATGAAGGGATAGGTTGAAATTTGTGTGGCTCCTGCCTGAACGGCCCGATGGAAATCTTCTGACAATAGCTGAGGCGTTTGACCGGGGATGCCAAAGATCAGGTCTATATCCACGGTTTTGAAGGTGTATTTTGACAGGATATTGAGTTTTTTTTCAGGTGATTGAGCGTTATTCCTGCCCAGATTTTTTAAAAGCAGTGTATCAAAAGATTGAACCCCGATACTGATCATATTGAATCGGGCTACAGCAATTTCATCCATCACTTTTTCTTTCAAATTATCCGGATGCAATTCGATGGCAAATGAACTGACAGATGGAAATTGCTTTCTTATTTTTGAATTGATTTCACCCAATCGATGACTGATCAAAGCCGGTGTTCCCCCACCGTAATAAAGGGATGGAACATGAGAAATATCATAGGCGTCTTTCACCAAATCAATTTCTTTCAACAGGGCATCCGCATATTGTTCAGCCAGCACCGGATCGAATTTTATCTTGAAATAAGGGCAAAAATCGCATAATTGAACACAAAAGGGGACGTGAACGTACAAACCGGACTGCTTCATTGCCACCTTTTGCTCTTCCTGAAAGGGTTTAAATTCAAATCTTTTTAATTTTTGACCCAATAGCAGTCTCAACAACTGTATATACATTTTATCCCCCTTTTTGGAACCTGCTTTATTAAAACACAAAAACATGGTAAAATAAAATACTCCAATTGGAGTGTGGGGAGGAGCGTTAGGGTCTAGAGTTTAGGGTTTGTGGAATAGAATTTGTATTTCCGGGGGACAGGCCCGGTGATACGATAATCACCGCTCCTGTCCCCGCTCTTTCACTTTTTTTATAAGACCCCAAACACCAGACCCTTAAAAATTGAAAATTTTTAAAAGCCGGGAGGAGAAATATGGATCATATTGAAAGACTGGAAGCCAGGAGTGTTCATGTATTCAGAGAGGCTTACGCCAATTTTAAAAACATGTGCATGCTCTGGTCCATCGGAAAGGACAGTACGGTTTTATTATGGTTGGCGAGGAAGGCATTTTTCGGACATGTCCCATTTCCGTTGGTTCATATTGACACCAATTACAAAATACCTGAGATGATCGAATATAGGGATAAATTGGCCAAAAAATGGAAACTGGATATGATATACGGTCAGAATGAGGATGCACTTGAAAAAAAGCAAACCTTTCCCGATGGAAACGCCACCAGGATTGAATGCTGTCGCCTGTTGAAAACAACGGCTTTAAGGAATACCCTTAATGGGCGGGGAAGACGGTACCGTCTCAATCATGATACGGGTGAATACCAGGTTGACAGAAACCGTGAGCCTTATACCGGTGTTATCGTGGGTGTTCGTGCAGATGAAGAGGGAAGTCGGTCAAAGGAGCGTTATTTTTCGCCTCGGGACACGGAAAATCTTTGGGATATCGGGGATCAGCCTCCAGAATTCTGGAATCAGTACAAAACGGATTTTGCTCCGGGCACGCATCTGAGAATTCATCCGCTGTTGGATTGGACAGAAGTGGATATCTGGAAATACATCAAACGTGAGAACATCCCCACCGTTTCGCTGTATTACGATCAGGGAAGTGGCAAACGTTACCGATCTCTGGGGTGTTACCCTTGCACATTCCCCATTGATTCAACCGCCAAAACTGTTGATGAGATTATCGAAGAGCTGGAAAGCGGATTGCTGAAGAACATTGCCGAAAGATCCGGAAGGGCTCAGGATAAGGAAGATGGTGGCGGTTTGGAAGAACTGAGAAAAAACGGGTATATGTGAGAGGGGGGAATGGTAATGAAAGATCTTAAAAGAGAAAAAGAGGATATGAGTCTGGTCTTTGTTGGACACGTGGATCACGGAAAAAGCACCATCATCGGAAGGATGCTGGCGGATACCGGATCACTCCCGGATGGGAAGCTGGAGCAGGTCAAGGAAAACTGCAAGCGCAATTCCAAGCCCTTTGAATACGCTTTTCTGCTGGATGCGTTAAAAGATGAGCAAAGCCAGGGAATAACCATTGATGCTGCACGATGTTTCTTCCAAACTACGAAAAGAAATTATATCATCATCGATGCCCCCGGTCACATCGAATTTCTTAAAAACATGGTGACAGGTGCCTCAAGGGCTGAGGCTGCCTTGCTGGTCATCGATGCTAATGAAGGGGTTCGGGAGAATTCAAGGCGTCACGGTTACATGTTATCCATGCTGGGGATCAAGCAGGTGGCGGTTCTGGTCAACAAAATGGATTTGGTGGATTACAAACGGGAGGTTTTCGAGAATATCGTTGAGGAATACACCAACTTTCTCAGGAAGATCAACATCATCCCGGAGACGTTTATACCCGTTTCAGGCATGAACGGTGACAACGTGGCATCCATTTCTGAACAAATGCCCTGGTACAAAGGGCGAACGGTTTTGGAAGAGCTGGATCAGTTCGAAACCGAAAAGGCTCCGGAGGAAAAGCCCTTCAGAATGCCCGTTCAGGATGTCTACAAATTCACGAAAGACGGGGATAATCGACGGATCATTACAGGTACCATTGATACAGGGCTTATTAAAAAGGGTGACACGGTAGTTTTTTACCCTTCCGGAAAGAAAAGCAGGGTTAAAACAATAGAGGAGTTCAACAAACAAAGTCAGGACAAAAAGTTTGCTTCCGAACATCTGGGATTCACTCTTGAAGAGCAGATTTACGTAAAGCGCGGTGAGATAGCGGCTATCAACGGGCAGCCTAAACCGGAGGTTTCCACCCGAATCAAGTCAAATATCTTTTGGCTTGGAAGAAAACCCATGATCAAAGGGAAAGAGTACTTTATCAAGGTGGGAACCCAAAAGGTGAGGACCAGACTGGAGAGGATCCATATGGTGCTGGATGCATCCACACTTGATAAACGGGATAAGAATCAGGTGGATCGCCACGACGTTGCCGAAATCACATTAAAAACTGAAAAAGCCATTGCATTCGATCCGGCTGATGAGATCAACAAAACCAGTCGCTTTGTGATCATAGACGATTATGAGATTACGGGCGGGGGAATCATCACATCATCAGAAGCTGATCAACAGGCATGGGTCAGGGACAAGGTTCTGGTAAGGAACTACAAGTGGATCAAAAGTGCCATTTCCAAGGACAGAAGGGCGGAAAAATACTCCCAGAAGTCTTCACTGATTCTTATAACCGGGCAAAAAGATGCAAGAAGAAAGGAAATCGCAAAAGATTTGGAGCAAACTCTATTTGATGATGGCAAATTCGTGTACTATCTGGGGATTGGAAACATCCTCTATGGTGTAGATGCGGATATTAAAGAAGAGGGTAAGGATACTAATCGTAAAGAACATTTACGAAGGATGGCAGAGGTTGCACACATCATGCTGGATTCGGGTACGATATTGATCATAACTGCAGTGGAACTTCAGGATGCTGATGTGGAGACCATCAAAGCCATCATTGATGAAGAGCTTATCGAAACGGTTTGGGTGGGCTCTGATATTACCACAGATATCAAACCGGAATTACATATCACTGAATTTAACAATATCAAAGAGGCAACACATATTATCAAATCAAGACTTCAGGAAAAGGGCGTCATTTTCAAACCCTTTTGAGAAGGCTGAAATGTAACTGTTGATTTATATTATTGCGAATTCATTCGGAAAAAACGGGAGAAATCCCGTTTTTTAATGTTTGATTCTCTTTAAAATTTTTACATAATGAAATGCAATTAGCACCCAAGTTTTGATTAAAAAGATGTTATAATTGTTCAAGCCATAATTTATAGACAAAGTAATCTTGTGGTAACCATATTCAAGATATAAGTGGATAGTAAAAAAAAGATAAGGGGTGAGGGTGTTGTTCGCAAAATTAAAATTGGGCACAAAAATCCTTCTGGGATTTTCGGTTATTTTGGTTATTTTGGGCGTACTGTCCCTGATGACCGTATTTAACATTGGTGGTATTGTTGAAAATGCCTCAGAGGTCATAGAGGGGAACAAACTCACCGGTTCCATGGTGGAAAGAAAGGTAGACCACCTTGAATGGGCAGCCCAATTGAATGCCTTCATCACCAATCCCGATATCAACGAATTAACGGTTAACACCGATCCTCATCAATGCGGTTTTGGAAAATGGTATTACTCTGATGAGAGAAAAGAAGCAGAGCAACTGGTCCCTCAAATCACTTCTATCCTGGCAGCAATAGAAAAACCACACAACGAATTACATGGCAGTGCCATTGACATAGAAGATAGCTACGTCGACATCGATCCCGCTTGGAGTGGTTTCTTTGCACAAAAGGAACGAGATCACTATGAATGGATGAACACCCTTTTAGGAGAACTCATGAATAAACAGGATATCCTCTCCGTTCAGCTGGATTACAGGTTATGTGAATTTGGAAAGTTTCTCTATTCAAAGGAAGCTGCTGATTTAGCAAAACAAGATACTTTACTGGCTCAATATTTGGAAGATATAAAAGAACCTCACAAGCTCCTTCACGATTCTGCCGGAGAGATTCAGCAAATACTTTCAAGCGATACAGAAGACAAATACGATCGGGCATTCAAATATTATAAAGATTATACGCAACCCAATATGGACACGGTAAAAGCTATCATTGGAAACATCATCGTCAGAATTGATGAGTTAATTGCCAGTTATAACAAAGCAGTCACCATCTACAATACCCGTACAAGTGATGCTCTGGAGGAAGTCAAAGGGTATCTGGATGATATCGTTAAGACGACAAAACAAAACGTTATGACCGATGAGGTAATGTTGAACCTGGCTAATCAGTCACAGACCATTTTGATCGTTTTCTCATTGATTGCAATCGGAGTTGGAATCTTTTTGGCTGTTTTAATCGCCAGAAGCATTTCAAAATCTTTGGAAAAGGTTATTATAAATCTTTCCGATTCTTCTGCCCAGGTTACTCAGGCATCTCAAGAACTTTCGTCCGCCAGCCAGCAGCTTGCCGAGGGCAGCAGTGAGCAGGCATCTTCCCTGGAGGAAACCTCTGCCACCTTGAATGAATCCAGTTCCATGTTACAGAGGACCTCTGATAATACGGGAGAGGCAACGAAGATATCTGAATCTGCGATAAAATCTTCTCAAAAGGGCCAGGAGCAAATGAACCAGATGATGAACTCCATGCAGAAACTCAATGATTCCAGTGCGGAGATTTCAAAGATCATCAAAGTCATCGATTCAATCGCCTTTCAAACGAATATTCTGTCGCTTAATGCAGCTGTTGAAGCGGCACGTGCCGGAGAAGCCGGAGCCGGCTTTGCTGTCGTGGCCGAAGAAGTTAGAACACTTGCACAAAAGAGCGCCAATGCAGCGAATGATACCAAGGATATTATTGAAAAGAACATAGAATTGTCCAAAGAGGGAGTGGAAGTGGCGAAAATGGTTTCGGAGGCCTTAAATGAGATTAATTCCCAATCAGGAAAACTCAATCAGCTCATCGAACAGATAAATGAGGCCACTACTGAGCAAAGTCAGGGGATAGAGCAGATCAATCAGGCGTTGAATCAAATGGAACAGGTGACCCAACAGAATGCGGCAAATGCTGAAGAAACGGCCTCCTCATCTGAAGAGTTAAACGCACAGGCTGAGACTTTAAACAACATCATCGAAGAATTGACAAAACTGGTGGAAGGCGCAAACAATGCCTCCGGCGTTAAACTGGAATCCAAACATTTTAATTGAGACCATATGGTATAATTTCTTCTTCAAATAATACTAACAGGAAATGGGGATCGACTTGGATAATCAATATTTAAAAGAGATTCATGAAATCAAAGAAAAAATACAAGCTAGCATTGCAGACAGCGAAAACCTAAGCAGTTCGGTTTACGAATCCCTTCCACGATTTGAGACTGAGACGCAAAACATTATCACCTTTATTTCTGATTTTCTCAGTCAGCTTAAAAGTGAGGGTGCCGGAGAAGATGCTTCGTTTTTAAGCAAACTCTCAAATCTGAGAAATAATGTTTCCAGTTCTCTGCAAAACATTGCCACTCTTGTAGATGCTGTGGATTACGTCTTTAACAACATCTTCCAGGGAACAGGGAAAAACTCGTTTGTCGAAAAGGTCATTAATCAGGCTCACTCCGTTGAAGACGCCTTGGAAGACCTTAATTCCATTGCGTTAAACGCCTCTATCACTTCCTCACAGCTTGGGGTAAAGGGCGGTGCTTTTTCAATATTGTCTCGTGAAATCGAAAGACAGTCCGAAAAACTGGTAAAGCATTTTGATAACATAACTCGAATTATTAATAAAAGTTTTCCGGATATCGCTTCATTTAAAAATACCTTGGACAGTTTTGGGGAATTTTCCACCATGAAAAAGGACTTTCATAAACTGATAGAACGCTTTAATTCCGTTGAGGGGTCCCTGATGGAATTGCAACAAGATATGAAAGAGGGAACTGAAAATGCAGCCGGTTCATTCCCGGATATCCTTGCCAACATGGTGGGACAGGATATATTCAGACAACAGATGGAACATATCATAGAGTTTCTTGAAAAATTCGAAGAAAGGGTTAAGGGAAGCAAAGAATCTACAAAAGAGTTGAGTTTCCTGAAATTCGTTCTGGAAATATCTCGGGATATACTTTCCGAATCTATAAAAGACTTTTCAGATTCATTTGAAAAGGTATCGGTGGATTTAAATGACTTTGTTGTGAATTTTAACAGTCAAATCACAAAGCCTGCCCGGAAGTTTTCTATTTATTTTTCCAAAGAAGACAGGGATTCATTATACAGAATCATTCAGGAAGTCATGGTCATAACGGTAAAAAACACGGTGTTTATGGAAGAGATTTTAGAAGGGCTGGTTCATATCAGAGGGAGCTTCATCAATTTCAAAGAAAACGTGATGGAATTGGATGATGAGGTGACGAATTCCATGAGGTTGGTGAAACGTTTCAGGACCATGAATATTCTTATCAAGGCCGAATTGGCAAGGCTGGAAAATCAAATGGGGAAAAAGGCTCAGGATATCCGGGCTGAATTTGATGAGGCAATTATAAAGGTTACCAATACTACAGTTGAGCTCAATCAAATATCGAAAAATATCTTTAAACTGTATCGGGAGAATGCCGATCATTTTGATCAGTTCAAAACATGTTGCACAGACCTTATTCAACGAGAAGAGCTTAAAACTCTCTTTGTCAGTATGGAAAATGTCATCTCCGAAACGGATGTTGAGTACAAAAAGATGATGACGAAATTTGAACAATCCATGGACTTCATCCATTCCATTCACAATAAGTTTAATGAGGATCTGGAGAAATTGGAACAAAAAAATGATGAAATATACCGGCAAGTGGCAGATCTGGAAAAAGAGGTACCAGCCTATCATGAAGAATTTTTGAAGGATCCTGCTCTTAAAGAGTTAAGCGAGAAATTTACAACATATAGGGAAAGAGTCAAGGCCAGTGAGCATTTGGACATCGAAGATGTGGGAACAGAAGGTGGTGAGTTTACCCTGTTCTAAGGGGGAGATTGTATGACAATAAAGGTGGAAAGAGAGCTTACCGTTTACAACGTGGAAGATGTGATGGAAAAGCTGAAAGGGTTTACAAAAGCCAGAAAAAAAGAGCTTCTTCTCGATTTAACTGAGATAGAAGATATAGATACCGCAGGCTTGCAATTGCTTGTATCATTGCAAAAATATGGCGATTCTAAGGAATGTGATTGTAAGATTAGGATATCAAAGGACATGAAAGAATTATTTGCCAAATACGGCGCCTTACATGTTTTGGAGCTAGAAGTAATAGAGGTGAAAGATGAATAAAAATGTTTTGATTGTTGATGATTCAGCCACTGTTAGAGTGGCAGTGAAGATGGCGTTGAAAAAGGATTACGAAGTGATCGATGCAAAAAACGGGAAAGATGCCCTTGACAAGATAGAGCAATTTTATGGCGGAGGGAACAGGCTTAACCTGATAATCACCGATATCAACATGCCGATTATGGGTGGTCTGGAATTTATCAAAGAGGTTAAAAAGAATAAAAACGCCAAATTCGTGCCGATCCTGGTATTAACAACAGAATCCCAGACAAACATGAAAATGGAAGGGAAAAAGGCAGGGGCAACGGGGTGGCTTGTCAAACCCTTTAAACCCGAGCAACTGCTTGAAGTTGCAAAAAAGGTAATCAGATAGCACAACTTACGGTGGTGATAAAATGTCAGATCTTGATTCTGAGATGCTGGAGGTATTTCTTTCAGATGCAGAAGAACAACTAACGATTCTGGAAGGCGAACTCCTGAATATGGAGGCAAATCCCGACGATGAAGAGTCGATAAAAACTATTTTCAGAAGTATGCATACGTTGAAGGGCAGTGCGGGGTTCGTCAATCTCAATGAAATCGAATCCTTCACGCATAAACTGGAAAACCTTCTCAGTGACCTGAGAGACCAAAAGTTAAAAAACGGACCTGAAATCATTGAGGTTCTGTTTCAATCAAAGGATATTTTAAATGCAATGATCAACAACATCTCCTCTAAAGGTGAACCACCGGATCGGGCAAAGATAAACGAAGTTGAGAAGATGATTAAGGATATAACCAAAACGGTTTCTCACGAAGATAATCAGGACGAAGTACCTGATGAAGAGGTTGAAAACCTTGCAAATAAATCCTTCTTCAGAATCGAACTGAAATTCCGATCGGATGTCTATGAAACGGGCACAGATCCGATTTTACTCATAGAAGACCTTTCAAAGCATTGCAAAGTCATCAGTACAGCCATGAAGATTAAAAACGTTCCCCTCTTTCCCGATTTAAACCCTTTTGAGAATCAACTCTCCTGGAAAATCATGGTAGAATCCCCTCACGGTAGAAAGACCATAGATGATGTGTTCATGTTTGCCGCCATGGACAATGACATTTATATTGAAAAAATCGAAGAGGACGAACTGGAAGTGGTTGAAGAGTCCAGGATCGGTGAAATGTTGATCAGGGAAGGCTATCTTGACGCTGAAGAAATTGAAGAGGTCATGGACAGACATATGAAAATCGGAGAGGAACTGGTTAAAGAGGGAAAGGTCACAAAGAAAATCGTGGACTCCATGGCTGAGAAACAGGAACAGATCAGAAAAGTGCAAAGAACGAATACTTTGAGAATTGATACTGAAAAGCTTGACCGGATTATCGAATCTATTGGTGAAGTCGTTGTTGTCAAATCCCGAATTAGACAGATCATGGAAAAGAAGGGATGGATGGACCTGGAGGAAGAGGCCACACTCACCGAACTGGACCGCTATATCAACAACCTTCAGAAGGACGTCATGGATACGAGAATGGTGCCCATTAAGGACACACTGCTTCCGTTCAGAAGACTTGTCAGAGATGTGGCAAAAAAGCAGGGAAAAGAGATCGAACTGGAGATTCTTGGAGAAAGTACCGAACTTGATAAAACTATCACAGAGAAGATAAAAGATCCTTTGAAACATATGTTGAGAAACAGCGTGGATCATGGAATAGAGTCCCCGGAGGAAAGAAAGATTTCCGGTAAGGACCCCAAAGGGAAAATCGTGCTTGAAGCCAGTCATGAAAATGGTGAAGTGTTGATTCAAATCAGCGATGACGGCAAAGGCATCGATAAAGAAGCCGTTACAAAGAAGGCGATAGAAAAAGGGCTGATCGAAAAAGGGAAGGTTCTGACACAGGAAGAAGCAAATAAGATGATATTCCGACCTGGTTTTTCCACGGCTGAAACTGTAACAGATATCTCCGGCAGAGGCGTAGGGATGGATGTAGTCAAAGACAATATCAACTCCATCCAGGGAGAAATCGATATCAGAAGTGTACCTGGAAAGGGAAGTACCTTTATTATCCACATTCCACTCACACTAGCCATCATAGAGGGAATCCTTATCAGTACAGGATACAATAAGCTGATCATACCCATTCAAACCGTCGTAAAATTTTTACCCATTGAAGAGAATAAGATTCATCGGGTGAACGATGAAAAAACCATAGAATTTCAAAACTCCTTCATCCCGGTTATAGATTTGAGCAGGCATTTAGGGTTTAACGATGGTAAAAAGGAGATGTTGCTTATCGTTCAATCAGGAAAAAGTAACATTGCCTTGATCATCGATGAAGTCATAGGAAAATATCAGATTGTCATCAAATCTTTGGAAGAAAATTTCAAGAAGGTCAAGTATTGTGCAGGTGCAACTGTAATGGGTGATGGAAGTGTTGCACTGATACTGGACGCCAAATCACTAATCAGAAGCTATCAGCAGTAAGTTAGTAAGCAGTGACTTACGGAGGTGAGTTCATGGAAGCCAAAGCAGGTATATACCTGACATTGCGTCTTGGAAAAGAACAGTATGGGATTCCTGTACTTAAAGTTCAGGAAATCATCGGTAAGACGGAAATAACGGAAGTGCCAAGGATGCCGCAATATATAAAAGGAGTCATTAACCTCAGGGGTAAGATCATCCCTTTGATGGATTTGAGGCTGAAGTTTAACCTGGAGGAAAAAGAATACACGGATAGAACAGTGTTTGTTGTCCTTGAAGTTCATCTGGCAGATAAGAAAAGACAAATGGGTATCGTCGTGGATTCAGTTTCAGAGGTCATCAAGCTGGAAGATTCCATGATCGAGCCGCCCCCCAGGTATGGATTTGATGTAGACAGTGAATTCATCGTTGGAATGGGCAAACAGAATGAAAAGGTTATTATGCTGCTTGACATTGAAAAGGTTCTTTCCGAAAAAGAGATGGCATTTATCGCCGAAGAGGCAAAGGAGTGATGTGGCATGTTCGGAATTAAGATGAAACTTTCCACAAAGATATGGATGGGATTTATTTTACTGATAGCAATTATAGGAATCGTAGGGTTCATGTCATGGAATGGTGTCAACGAAATCGTATTCAGAGTGGACAATGGAGACGATGCCAACAGACTCGTCAAATACGTTTATCAGGCCAGGATTCAAAGGGATTCGTATATTGCCCATAAAGACCAGCAGTCCCAGGATAACCTTGCCGTTATTATTAAAGACATCAGGGATCAGATAGAGGAAACCAAAGGGCAGTTACGGGAACTGGCGGATAAAAACCGAATGGACCAGTTAAAAACAGCAGTGGCTGATTACGAGAAGAACTTCAAGGCCTACGTGAAAAACTATGAGGAAAGCATCGAACCAACCCGACAGACCATGATTGACGAAGCCGACCAATTTGTCCTTCTTTGCCTTCAAATGGAGGAAAAGCAGTCCCGGGATATGACAAATGCAATTGAAAGTGGAGCGGATGCTGAAACCATTGAAAATGAACTAGACAAGGTAAACGATGCGTTGGCACTTAAAGAAATGGCCTATCAGGCCAGAGTCATTGAAAAGAATTTCCAGATTTATCATGATAAGATTTACATCACAGAAATGGACAATCATATGAAGTCCATATTCAGTAAAATAGAAGAGGCAAAATCCAGATTAAAACTACAGGCAGACAGGGACTTATATACACAATTACAGACAGCCGGTCAGAAATATCAAACGGCTTTCAACAACAACATTGAAGCCTACAATAATGGAGAAGCACTTGCATCAACGTTGAACACTTCCGGAAACAACCTGGTTAGTAGTATTGAACAGCTCAGACAGGAACAAAAGACAAAGTTGGTCAACCAGCAGAATTCAACGATAACATTGGTCCTTACCCTATCCATTGCCGGAGTTATCATCGGTATCGTCATCGCGCTATTAATCGTGAGAAGCATCGTAGGACCTTTGACAAAGATCAACAACAACCTGAGAGACGGGG
>CAZRYM010000052.1:0-12687 GCA_964604305.1 uncultured Thermotogaceae bacterium
TTGAAACAGTTGTAGAAAGTAACGATTGGGATTTTGCATGGGAAGAATTTTTAATACTGATGGAAGCTGCCAAATGTGTGAAGAAGAAAATTAAAAAAGGTGATATCTAATAAGAATTACTGGGCGACTTAAAAGTCGCCCTTTTTAAATGATATTACTTCAACGGTAAACAAAGTATCCTACTTACTGCTGAGTTAAACAACTCTCCTGCATGTACACTTTTAATAACCATTGCAGTGTCCAAACCTCTCCCAGTGCCTCCAGCTGATACGATATCTTCATGAATTGGGATCAACCCGGCATCTGCAGCCATAATCATATCCTCAAAAATAACTTTGGTTCCTTGAGAAAAGATACGAAGTGTATCAGCAATCATCCTATGAGGATACATTCCTCCGTATTTTGAAGAAAAACTTTTTTCAATTCCCGTAAAGGCGTGTGTGGCAAAAAACACAGAGGCATTTTTGGTGTCCTTTAACCGTTTTATCGTTTTAGGATCCATCTCGTTTTTGCCCGGTTCTTTGAATCCATATGAGTGTCCAATCACCACCAAATTAATCTCATCATCAATCATATCCAATGCCATCTCTGCTGAATAACCTGTTGTTGAAGAAAGTAACAATGTCTTGCTTTCAATTGTTTTTGCAGCTTGGACAGATAGTTCAAGTGTTTCTTTCGTGTTCTCCTTTCCAGGGTTTTCAAAATAGACGGTCTTTGCTTCTATCATTCTCTCACACTCCTACACTAATTGATTAAACCTAATGTTTTTAAATAATCTCTGGCAATCCTTTCCGGTTCAGTTTCTCCGGTATCCACCAGGAAATTTAAACGTCGAATAATTTCTGGAGTCAAGTATTTATTTAACGGCCTTAAAATTTCCTTAATATCCGGATACTTATTATGAATCTCTGCTCTCACACAAACAGCAGGATTATATATGGGGAAAAATCTTTTATTGTCTTGCAGAACTTTCAGTTTATATTTATCCAGTTTACCATCCGTGGAAAATACCATTGCGACATCAATATTGCCCCTTGATATTGCTTCGTAGGTTACTCCTATTTCCATCGTTTTGACGTTCTTTTTACTGATATCCATGTCATAGTGTTCTGCCATAGCGAAAAATCCATCGGGTCTTTCAAAAAAGTCGAAATTTACACCAAAAACAAGTTTTTTGTTTTGAGTCGTGTAAGCTGCAAGATCATTTAAGGTTTCTAAATGGTTCTTTCTTGCAAACTCCTCTTTTACAGCCAAGCCATAGGTATTATTAAAATTGATCGCATCATACCATATGATCCCATTGTCTAAAAGATCTTTTTCTCTAACCTTTTCAAGCAGCAGGACAGGATCGGTAATGATTTCCTGCTGCTTTAAATAAGCCAGCCATGCCGTTCCGGTATAATCAACGTATAAATCGATCTGATCATTCACCAAAGCACTTCTGATGACAAAAGAACTCATCCCATCTTTGTAATCAACAATATAACCCGCATTTTCCAATAATTCTACAACCATGCTCCCTAATATATATCCTTCAGTAAAACTCTTTGATGCAACCCTGATTTTTTCTGCTCCTATTGCTACAAAAACTAATAAAAAGATTAGAAGAATGGTGATAATCGGTTTTTTCATAAAAACTCCTTTTTAAGTGGTTTTTTAGAAATACTTGCTCTTAAAAAAATCTGTTATTTCAGAAAAAGGAATCTGGAATATAAGAGGACCGTAAACATAAGGTGTATAGGCGTATTCTTGAAAAACGATAACAAGTGTTTCTTTGAGTAAATAAAATTCAGCACTGTCGTCCAAGCCCTTAAACTCAGTGAAATCAAAAACCGGGATCTCTTTTTCTTTAATGGTTTCAAGCATAAAACCGTTAACAGCTGAAAGGAACTCGTCATTAACTTTAAACACTTCATTTAAGCTAAGTTTATTACCGGTTTCAAGATCAAAAACAAAGCCAAGGTATAAATGCGAGCCATGGGCAGATCTGTATGTGTAAAGATATTGATCCATTTTAAAGCTAATCAAGTGATTATTTTCAAAGGTCTTTGTAGCTTGAGAATAATAATCCATCACATCCCAACGACTGAAATCTGATTCAACATCAACGGAAATCGTGTTCAATAAACTGAATGATTCCATATACAGCTTTTCGTTAATTTTGTCTAAAGCTTCATTTTCATCCATAAGAGAAAAAGTCGGTAATTGTATCTTCATGGTTCTTTCTGTGAGTTCTAATTCGTCATTGGCAACAAGTGTACCAATGAATAAGATTACCATCAAAAACAATCCTGTTAACAGTTTTTTGTTCATAAAATCCCCCTTTTTGTACCCTGTTTTATAGTTTTGAAGCGATTATATCTGCAATATATATTCCTGACATGGTTGCTTGAACAATTCCCCGTGTATAACCCGAAGCATCTCCTATCAGATAGACGTTTTCTTTCCCGAGTTTAAACGGTTCGTTGAATATGGGTTTCGTTGAATAGAATTTTGCTTCAATCCCGTATAAGAGATTATCCGGATTGTTGATACCTGTAATCACCTTTGACATTTGCTCAATAAAGTGTTCGATAGAGTTTGCAATCCTTCTTGGTAAAATTAGATTTAAATCACCGGGACTGGCTGTTTCCAGAGTGGGTGATAAAAAGCCTTTTTGCAGCCTCCTTTCAGTTGTTCTACGTCCTGAAATAAAATCGCCGTATCTTTGAACCAGAATTTTACCGGTACCGGCTAATTTATTTGCCAATACCGATAAAGTAGAACCATAAACATAGGCGTCTTTAAAGGGCTCTGTAAATTTCTGTGTCACTAATATGGCGAAATTTGTATTTTTTGATTTTTTGTTTAAATAAGAATGTCCATTGACAAGCGAGAAATCATTACCACCTTCTCCCACAACATAACCTTTTGGGTTGACGCAAAACGTCCTGACAATTTCTTCTGTTTCAGAATAACCCAATACTTTGAATTCATAAAGTAAATCCGTCAGCCAATCTGTTATTTCAGATGGAACTTCGTATCGAATACCGATATCTATTTTGTTTTCCTTATAATCGATTTCAAAACGTTTCAATAGTTTCTGAATCTCTTTTGAGGATTTGTTATCATAACGTCCGGAAGCAATAACAACATAATCGTAATCATCAATAGTATCGAAATCAAAGAATTGATTAAAATGAAAGTGGATCATGTCACTCTTTTGTTTCAAATCCACTTTAATTTCTTTGAGTATTTCCTGCAGAAGATCCGTTCCGATGTGATAAAAATCAGACAACCTAAGTAAAAGATTGTTTTGCCTAAATCCAAGTTCCAGTTGTTTTACTCTTTCATCTCCAATGTTTGCCTTTTCTACTTTTTTACCTCTTGTCCAAAGCTCTACTACATCATCGATGTATTCTTCATATTTTTTCATTCCAATTAAGTCGCAAATATCTCCGCCGATTTCAGGCGATAAAGACAGTTTACCATCACTGAACGTACCTGCACCGCCAAACCCTGTTATCACATCATTGCTTTGAATTCTTTCTTGGAGATCCTTCCCTTGTTCAAAGCAATCGATGGTTATGTTCTTCTGAGAATTTTGATTAAATCTCATTAAAAAACCAATTGCTGATGTTCCCGATCCAACTAAAGCTATCTTTTTCATTTTTCGCCTCCAAAAACCCTTTTATAATACTCATTCTATCAAAAAAGAGGAAAGAAAAAAAATACTCATCTATGAAAATGAGATAATCAAAAAAATTGGTATAATGTATTTAAGGTGGTGATTTTATGACAAGAATTTCTTATATAATTCTCATTTTCTTCTTAGTATCACTTACATGTTTGTTTTCATTTGAACTTGAGGCAAGTACTACAAATAGTGGTGTTGTAAAACTTTACGAAGACGGGACTTGGGAATGGATCATTCAGCCTCCTGAATACTCCGGTTTTAACGATCCAGATACAGATATAAATCCAGCTTCACAAATAGAGACTGTTCCTTTTGATTTTAAAAACTTCTCATCTTTTCCGGTTAATTATATCGGTAAGTGGACTTGGATCTTGGGTGAAGTTTTTATGATATTCGAAGAAGAAGAGGGAGTAATACTGAGAATTAAGACAAGAAAAAATATTGAGAGTTGGATACAGCAATATGGGGATATTCTGGTTGTTTTTTACGATGGTCCCACACTTAATGAAGGTGATAAGATTGAAATCCTCGTTGAGTATAGAGGTGTAGGTTATAAATATTATTCAAGTGTGCCCGTATTTCATTATAAGGAAGAAAGTCAATTGAGATTTTTGGAATAAAAAATGAGCGCAACGGCTTTTCCGGAATCCGAATCTATAATTATTAGTCGAGTGAATGTATGCAGGAATGATAAAAATCAATCAGGTAAACCCACATTTTTGTCAGAACATTCCAAGATAATAACCATCCGAAAAAAGCTTTCTGCGCTCAAGTCCGTACTCTTTCTAATTGAAATCTACTCAAGGGGTGAGGCATGATTTCGCTTTGCATATATAAAGACGGAAAATGATTTGTTTTTTTTCATTTTTGAGTTTTTGTGATAAAATTTCTTGAATAAATATGCATAAATGAGTTGATAATGATGATTGTTATAAAGCATTTTTTTGATTTCCTTTTTTCTTTAATTTTGATCATTTTAATTTCTCCCATTCTGTTGATCCTATCAATATTGATTAAACTTGATGATGGCGGAAAAATCTTTTTTTTACAGGATCGTGTTGGTAAAAACCGCAGAGTTTTCAAAATCATTAAATTTAGAACCATGGTGGAAAATGCAACAAAAATGAAAGGAGGCTATTCTGTATCTGAAAATGATCCAAGGATTACAAAAATAGGACAATTTTTAAGAAAAACCAGCCTGGATGAGTTACCACAATTATTTAACGTTTTAAAAGGGGATATGAGTTTTATTGGACCAAGACCTCCTTTAACATTTTTTCCAAAAGACTATCAGCTATACGAAAATTGGGTAATTGAACGTTTTAAGATGAGACCTGGTATAACCGGACTGGCTCAAGTAAACGGAAGAAACGATATTGATTGGTATGAGCGTTTTAAGTATGATGTTGACTATGTCAAGAATTGGGGAATTACTTCAGACTTGAAAATTCTTTTAAAAACAGTAAAAACAATTTTTAGTAAAAAGGGTATTTACAAGCATCATAATTAAGAAACAGGAGGTTTGATTATGGATTCTTTTTACACTATTAAAGAACTTCAAACTATAGGCTTTAAAAAGTTTGGAAAAAACGTTCTAATAAGTCGCAAAACAAGTATTTATATGCCTGAAAATATTAGTATTGGAAATGATGTAAGAATTGATGATTACTGTTGTTTGGTCGCTGGAAAAAAAGGCATTCAAATTGGTTCAAATATCCATATTGCTTTTCATTGCATCATAATTGGTAACGGTGGTGTATATTTTGAAGATTTTTCGGGATTATCTTCAAGATGTTCAATATATAGTGCTACAGATGATTATTCCGGAAAAACTCTAACTAATCCAACTGTGCCTGAAAAATTTAAGAAAGTCACTGAAGGAGAGGTTCATCTAGGTCGACATGCTATCATTGGCACAAATACAACCATTCTTCCAAACGTTTATATTGGGGAAGGTTGTTCAGTAGGGGCAAACTCATTAGTCAATAGAAATCTTGAACCCTGGGGCATTTATTTCGGTTCTCCAGCAAAAAAAATTAAAGAACGTAACAAAGATTTACTTTTACTAGAAAAAGAGTATTTGAAGGAAAAAAAAGTCCTATAAAACTCGATATTTTGGAGTAGTTTATCTGTGAAAAACATTTGACGATAAAAAAATGCCCCCAAGGTTTGACAATTTTCATTAATGATAAGCTTTGTATTGTTTCAAAATATTGTAATTCCAAAAATATGCATTGTAGGAACTACCGGTAATTTGATATGTTCAATTACTTCATCTTCAATCGGTATTTTTTGATAATAGATTTTGGGATTAATCCACTCCTTTAAATCTTGAGAGTTAAATCTATAGGGCATTTCTAAAGCAATGCTTTCTTTGTTGGCTCCGCTGTCACACCAATCAGGAAAGGTGAGTTGAACGTATTCTGTTATATGTTTATCCCCATCCGCATAAGTGATTTCCAATTCCCCTGAAAAACTACCATGATCACAACTTCCCAGGATATATAAATGTTGACCTTTTTCTTTGATTTCTATAATTTGCCCATTGGCAAGAATATTATCTTGTTTTTTCTGAAAACCTACTTTAAATGATATTGTCTCCAAACTAAAAACTCCATTTTCCAAATTCTTTTTTAAAACATCTTCCGGATAATATGCACCTTTACTGCCACCATAATTATCAAAATTAGCCGGTTCTATAGAAGTTCCAATACCATTATTGTTGAAAACATCAATCAGATTCAGCATGATTTCTTGCTTTGATTCACTTTTTATCAATTCAGGGGTGTATTTTGTTACTTCTATCGTTTCAGTTTGTTGAATTTCCATAAGAACATCCGAAAACATAAAACTAAATGGAGAAATTTCTTCTTGTACTCCAAAAAGGTTAAATTGAAAAGGTTGTTCTTCTTTGGAATTAAACGCCCAAATTTTAGTTGACTGTAAACCTTTCTCCGAATAGATCTGATATTCGGTAACTGGTAAAAAAAGCAATTGATTTAAAAAAGCTTCTTTCTCAAATTTCGCTGAAAAGAAAATTTTTGTTTCGGGGGCTGTTTCTTTTTCTGATTTGAAAACTGTTCCCAAATATATAGGAGATTCAACATAAGAAATTTCAGTAGAAGTTTTTGAATCGGATAAAGATAGTGATATATTGCCATTATTCAACCGTCTACCCAGCAAAAATACTTTGTACTCTCCAGGAGCTATTTCAAACGAGTCTCTTAATTTAAAAGTGGTTCCCGCCAAACCGGCTATCCCATTTTCAATTCTATTTTCAACATTTGAAAGGCCATAACTCATATTCTCAATTTTCATCACGACTGGAGAACTTTTTATCATCACCTCTATTCTAGTTAAAGTATCATACTTTTCAGGAATCCTGTCAACTAAAGATTTACTTAAAAGGTATGAAATGGTGGATTCAGCTCCTGCATTTCGATTAATGAAGATGCTCTCAAGTCCATCATAACCTTCACCATTCTCTCCAACCATAACTCGATTTAAATGATTATTGCCATAAAAGAAGCCGTGAAGTAAAGCCATCATTACGGCAAAATTTTCATCGCCTTTCGTTTGATAGAGGTAATACAAAGAAGTAACTGCAGCTTCGATGCCATAAGCAATTTGAGGGAATAAATTGATATTTGATCTGCTGTAAGCATATAAAGGACCCATGTTGATCATGTGGGGATAAAGGTTATAAGCCATATTACTTGCTGCCTTATTATATTCTTCTTTCTTTGTTATTTCATAAGCCATTGCCAATGCTTGAACCTGTCGAGACCCCCAACTATGGAAATTGAATTCATCATTTCCTTCATCAATGATTTTGTTAAACAGCACATCTGTTTGCTTACTTAAAATCCCGTCACTAACCTGTGTAATAAGATCTTTTAATTGACTGTCTTTTGAATAATGGTATAAATTTGCAAGGCCTATGATATAAAGTGAGGAAATGTCTGTATAGCCCCGAATTAAACCATCTGAATCCAATTCTGACTTGAAAAGCATAGCCGTTACAATGGCCTGTTGATAATAATAAGAAGCATTAAAAGATTCTTCTTCAGAAAAAACATTTATGGCTTCAGAAATCAACCACAGAGCCCTCAATGCCCACCAGCTTTTTGATGGACGACTGGTGATTCCGTTTTTGTTGATGCTGCCATCTTCAAATAGAAAATTATAATAATCTCCTTCAACAGTCCTGAAATGTTGGCAAAATTCTATTGTTTCCAAGGCAAGTGACTGATACATATTTTCTTTTTCGGTGTTTCTATTGAAGTATTCAGCATATCTTCTTAAAAAATAAATCCCTGCACGTGCAGTATCATCCACACAAGTAATCCCTTCTCCCACCGCTTCAGCTTGAACAAAATCTCCACCTTTTGTGTCTGCATAGATTACATAGCCAATTGCTTTATCTTCTTCAATATTAAATTCCTTTCTTAAAAACAGCAGATGAGCTTCATACTGATCAATGTCTAGGTCAGTTATCTTATTTGAAAAGGATAATGAAAAGCTAATGATAATAAGGATTAAAAACAATACTTTCACTTTTGATAACTTGTTTGCCATGATTTAGCACCACCAATTATGAGGGGGTTGTTCAAATTGTTTTTTCTCTTCGTTGAACAACCCCCTATTAAGATTTTCGGAATTTATTTGGTCATATAAACTGAATCAATTTCAATAGCTCTTTTTTCAAGATATTCGATTGCTTCTGCTTTTGTTTCAAATTCCTCTAAACCATATATTCTTCTGAATACCACATTATCACCTGGGAAGAAATGCGCAACGTTATCCACGGCATCTGTTGTTATAATTCCTCCAGTAGCTTCAAATGCGTTAAATTCTCCCGGCATCCATCTGAACAATCCATCTCTGAATTCTCTGCTTTCATAGACCCAGGTATTTCCCATCACGAAATTGTAGAAATCTGATGAAACAATGGATTTTCCCATGGATAAAGCATATGCACAGGCATTAAGTGTCTCAGAATAATTAGCTCTCCAAGCTTCAGCCGATGAGAAAATATATGTCGCTCCCCACCATAACGGTTTCATGGAATCAAGTGCATCGAAAACAATATAGGGTTTGCCGTTGACATATTCAATGGCATCTCTTTCAAACCAATAATCAAAAGCTGTTATGTTCAATTGCTCAGCAAAGACCAATCGTCTGGGAAGTGGCATCATGTGTTTGGTTGTTTCAGTATCTATGTTGGTAAGGGCCTTGGTTGACATCATTTGAAGTTTCATCAAATCCGTATAAGTGTCGAAGACAACATTGGTTTCTACAAAGGTTTCACCGTTTACCAAGACCATTGTGATGACAATCTGATGGACTCCAATAAATGTTTGGGATTCCAAATCTGTAACGAATGTGGCACCAACTGGCCCATTGCCTGCTAATCTAAGAGAATTGACTTTAAAATTATAAGATGTTTTCTCTTCATGTTTATTTCCTAAATCACCATCTGCCCAATATGTACTCCCTTTCCATCCTGCTATTCGCAGAATTCCCAACTCATTGTAAGCAGCTTCTTCAAATCCCTTATAATTCACGTAATTTGCAAAACCATGATTATCAATTTTTACATCGCTAATCAATTGCCCGCCAGACACAAAATATTCCCCATCTTGCTCTGTAACAGTCAAAATGGAATCGTATTCTGTTGGATAAATTGACCAATCATCACTGATCACTATTTTACATTGTTCTTCCATAAAAAAACTGATTTGATCGTGGGCTGACAATTTTCCATCTCCATCCAAATCATCAATTTGATGTTCAATGATATTGCCATCTAAATCCTGAACTGAAATTGAATCCCAATTCGCGTCAAAATCCTCCGGTACTATGTCCAGTAATTCATACATAAACAAACCGTAAGGAAGCGGTTTCCCTGTCATTGGTTGTGCGTTAAACTGAACCTCAAAAGTATCAGCTAAAACGAACCCCATAAATAATACAAGCAACAACGTAACAATAATTCTTCCTTTCATCTCATATTCCTCCTTCAACCAGATGATTTTTCTTTTAAATATGTAAACGCTTTCATAACACTTCAATCATATATCCTTTCTCGCAGATAAACAAATCTCATAAGGAGTGATTTGAGTTGAAATTGCATCATTTTCATGAATTAAGAGATTATTTCTCATAATAACTAAGAATAATTGATTTTTCTTAACTATCACTATAAAACAATTACCTTTAAGAAGATATTTTAAGCATTTCTCAGTAATTATAATTATTATAAACCTAATAGGTAATAATTAAGAGAATTCATAGAATTCCAACTCTCTTCACAGTAGAATACAACTTGATTAACCTGTATAATTATGTAAACGCTTACATTTTATGGAGGTATTAATGTCAAGTATTGTTGAAGTTGCTAGGTTGGCAGGTGTATCAACCGCTACTGTTTCAAGAGTTATTAGTGGAAAAGGCTATGTATCGGAAAAAACAAAAATAATAGTAAATCAGGTAATCGAAGAACTGGGTTATAAACCTTCAAAAACTGCTTCTACATTAGCAAGGAGAAAAAAACATAAAATTTCCGTTGTGTTTAGCCAGAGAATCATCAATCTGGAAAAAAAGGGATCACATTTTTTTGAAAGTGATGGGTTTTATTCAATCGTTTATAAGGGAATAAAAGATAAAGCTGAAAAATATGGCATTGATTTTGATATTCATGTTTTGGAAAGACATTCCAACTCCATTAGTAACATTTATGACGGTTTTTTGTTAGTAGGTGGGGATTTCACAATAGAAGATATTGAGAAATATAAAAAGGCAAACAAACCTTTTGTCTTAATCGATCAGCACCTAAAGGGTTATTCAATAGATAGTGTTGTTTCAAATGGTTATGATGGTGCAATCAGCTGTATTAATTATCTAATAAAAAATGGGTACAATAAAATTTTTCATATTCATGGCCCTTTGTCCCATTATGGTTTCAAAGATAGATTTGACGGGTATGTAGATGGTATGCAAATGCACGGTTTCTTCCCGAGAACTTTTTTATGTGATGATATTAATGATGACTTTAACATCATCATCCCACAGATTATTAAACATACAGGTATACCCGACTGTATCTTTGCAGGTAATGACAATATGGCCAAAAAGATAATGTGTTATTTACTTTCTGAAGGTTACAAAATCCCTGAAGATATTGCTTTGGTAGGATTTGACGATATGTTGTTTTCATCTCAACTAAATCCTGCTTTGTCAACGGTAAAAGTTTATAAACACGAAATGGGTGATTTGGCTGTAGATAGACTTAGACAATTAATATACGAAGAAAATATTCATCCCGTTAAAATATCATTACACACAACATTTATAAAAAGGGGGAGTTGCAAATAAATGGAAAACTGCAATAAAGCAGTTGATAATAGTAGGAGGTGTGAAACATGAAAAGATTCATTCTCACAATGATTCTTATTTGTATTTTAGTAACTCCGCTGATCGCGGAAAAAATTACGTTATGGACAGCACCAAACATGTATCAGGAACAGTTCTGGAAAGTCATTTTAGAGGAATGGAAGCAGATTCGTCCGGATATTGAAGTTGAATGGAAAACTATTCCTGCATCCGGAAGTTCGGAAGAAGCAATATTAACAGCAATCGTAACCGATAAGGCGCCGGATCTTTGTACCAATATTTTTAGTGGGTTTGCAGCTCAATTGATCGAAGCTGATCAATTGGTTCCTCTCAACACACTTGATGGGTTTGATGAACTGGTTTCAATTCGAAAAGCGGATGAGGGAATCAAGGGCTGGAATTTCTCCGGTAATTATTATGTTTTTCCCATCTATTCAAATCCAATGCTTTTCTGGTGGAGAGAGGACATTTTAGCTGATGCTGGATTTGATTCCCCGCCTAGGACATACTCTGATGTTTACGAATTGGCTGAAAAATTCTGCAAACCGAAAGAAACTTATGTCATTGAATACTTAAAGGGCAGAAACTGGTGGGATAGATGGTTTGACTTCATCACTTTTTATTATGCCGCCAGTAATGGACAACCCTATATTGATGCGGAAAGAAACAGGGCAATCTTTAACAACGATGCCGGTATAGCGGTTGTTGAGTTTGGCCAAAGATTGTTTGATGAGGGGTGGACTTCAACAGACATGATGGATAACCCCCTGTATACTGGGCATCTCGCTGGGCAACTGATGGGACCCTGGTCGATTCCAGAAGCTCAAAATATGTTCCCTGAGATCTTCCCTGACAAGATCATCATGAGTTATCCCCCGGTTCCTGACAATTATCCCGCAAACCAACCAATCAAAACATTCGCTGACACAAAAGGAATGGTAATGTTCAAGAATTCAAAAAACAAAGAAGCCGCTTGGGAATTTATGAAATGGGTCTATTCAAATCCTGAACATGACAAATTGTGGTTTGAAATGACTGGCTTGCCACCTGTTCGTTCAGACTTAACAACTAATGATCTATTTAAAACAATCATCGAAGAAAACCCGATGTTGGAACTTTATGCAAAAGCTGTTCCAAACAGCGTACCTCCAGCATTGATTTCAAAAACGACAGAAATTCAGGATATTATGACCACCCATTTAACCGAACCAATCTATTTAGTCGACAAAAGTGCAGAAGAAATCATCAAGAACTGTATTAGTCGAATCAACAGAGAATTATTCTAAGTAACCCGATTTTAGGACTGGAAAAACACCCATCAAGGAGGGGACATGAAAAAGAAAAAATCTGAATTTAAAAGAATGAATGCGATCAAAGGATGGACAATGATCACTCCTTATATCATTCACCAGGCAATTTTTTTCGGTTATGCCCTTGGATGGCTGGGTTATCTTATGTTCGTAAAGTGGAACTATCTGACCCCTCCAAAATGGGTAGGATTTGACAATTTCATCCGTGTTTTGACAGATGAAATTTTCTGGCTTGTTCTTTTAAATACTGCCAATTTCATGCTTTACTTTATCCCAATAGCCCTTATTGCTGCTATCTTTTTAGGC
>CAZRYM010000053.1:0-12502 GCA_964604305.1 uncultured Thermotogaceae bacterium
TCAAACTGATGATGAAGATGGACGGCTTGGGCTTTTTCTTTAAATTCATGAGAATTCTCCTGATCTTTTTTTTAATCGGCTCACTAATCGGTGTTCTTGTGGGAGTTGTGGGACAACCCGGTAGCAATCTGTCGAAAGAAAATCGGCAACAGGTGGCTCAAGCCATGCAGGAAAGTTCAGAAGAAAAATTGGAAGAAACCATCGACATCTCTCCAAAAACGTTGTTTTGGAAGCTACCCAATACCATGATACAAGACAGTCTCCTTAAACCGTTTTTGGAAAACCAAACGTTGGCCATCCTTTTCTTTGCCATTTTGTGTGCGTTTGGCCTGAAATATCAGACCTCACAAAGAAGAGGAAAAATCATCAACGCCTTTGAAAGCATTAATGAGCTGTTTATGTTTCTCTTTAAGTTATCGTATTACGTTTTACCTTTTGGCCTTTTCGCCTTGATGCTCCCACAGGCCAGGTTGTTTATTGAAGATGCGGGGATGCTTTCAGCCATTTTAAAATTCACCCTGTGTCAATTTGTGATTCTGTGTATCTGGTTTGTCTTTTCAGTTATTCTGGGAAGTTACAAGACAAAGGTCAATCCCTGGAAATACCTGCAGATGATTAAGGAACCGACTTTGATTCTTTTTTCGCTGATGTCAACCATTGCAGCGATTCCACCGGCACTTGAGGTCTGTGACAAATATCCCCAGTTTAACGATGAACAGATTAAGGGAACCTTGCCGTTGATTTTGGTCATGCTGGTACCCTCCATGGCCAGTACTTTTGCCATAACGACAATTTTTTTGATTCAGCTGACCGGTATTGAAATAGCCCTAATGCAGTACATTTTTATCCTCATCGGCTCCGTTGGAGCAGCCCTTGCCACGATAGGAGTTCCCGCTCCCGTTGATCTGTTCGCCATCTCCATCGTTGTTTCAGCATTTGGTATTCCCGTCAGTCAAGCGGTTTTCTTCCTACTTCCTTGGACTTTGACCGCTGCCAGATTTGAGTTGATTTATTTTGTGATGCTTGATTTTGGAGTGGTTCAGTATTTCAAATCAAAACAGAAAGAGCCGGGTGTGATTAAATCGAAAAATGACACTTAAATTTAATGATACAATATAGGAAAATCAATTATAAGGAGTAAAACGATGAAGAAGATTAGAACCTGGTTTTTATCTGGATTAAGTGTGATCCTTCCCATCGGTTTGACGATTTTTGTTTTATCCAAACTTTTTTATTTTGTAGATGGCATTCTTCAGGAATGGGTGATCAGAACGATTGGATTTACAATTCCCGGCTTGGGTTTGATATTAGTTGTGTTGATTGTGTTGTTTGTTGGAATGATCACTTCAAATTTCTTGGGTAAAAAAATTGTGAAATTCGGTGAGACAATCTTAGGGAAAATTCCTCTGATCAAGACAATATTCAATCCTATTCGAGAAATCGTCAGCAATTTATCCGCCAATAAATCAGGAAGCTTTAAAAAGGTTGTGCTGCTGGACTTTCCCATGGAAGGCACAAAAAGCATCGGATTTATCACTTCTGATCAAATAACTTTGAATGATGAAAACAAACTGTGCGTGTTTATCCCCACAACACCAAATCCAACCAACGGGTACTTGATTATTGTGGAACAAACAGCAGTTGAAGTGTTGGATGTTACTGTTGAAGAAGGACTTAAAATGATTGTTTCCATGGGTAGTGCCATGTGTAGAAACTTTAATACTATTGAGTTTTAAAGGACTATATAATAGACTCTTTAAAAAGATTTCTGAAAGGTGAACAAAAAAATGATAAATCAGTCCAAATACCTGTGATGATCGTCAATATGAATCCGTATGTATCAAAAAGGTCTGAATATCTTTCATGGAATAGGGTTTGGAAAGATACTCGTTCATGCCCGCCTGTAAGCATTTTTCTCTCTCATCCTCGAAGGCTTTTGCGGTAACAGCGATGATGGGCACATCTTTGTTGAATTTTCTTATCATTTCGGTGACTGCGTAACCGTCAATATCCGGTAATTGGATATCCATGAAGATAAGATCGGGATTTTCCGTTATAAATGATTCAACAGCTGCATTGCCGGTTCTGGCTTCAATGACTTCAATCTCGGGATCAGCAGAGTGTATGGCGATTTTGGCATAACTCAGGTTGACCAGATTATCTTCCACGAGAAGGACCTTTTTTATGGGTTTTGAGCTGTGAGGAGTTTCATACTCTTGATAAAAGTTATCCTCAACGCCCTGTGAAATAGGTTTTTCAGTGATTTCGGCATCTTCTACATAAGGCAGATTCAATGTAAATGAAAATACACTACCCTTCCCTTCTGAACTTTCAAGCATCAGTCTGCTGTCCATTTTTTTCAACAACCTTGTGGTGATGGCCAATCCCAAACCCGTTCCGCCGTATTTTCTTGTGGTGGAATAATCCTCTTGATTGAAGGCCTCAAATATCTTTTTTTGATTTTCTTCTCGGATACCGATTCCGGTATCGGATACGGTAAATTCCAGGGTAACGACTTTTTCCTCATGGTTCAGTTCTGTTTTTTCAACTTTGAACACTACTTGACCTTTTTTTGTGAATTTTAAAGCATTACTGAGTAAATTTAGGAGGATTTGCTTCAATCTTACCGGATCTACAATCACTCGTTTGGGGACATCAGGTTTCATTTTTTTGATCAAATCGATTTCTCTTTTGGTTGCCTGATAATAAAAAACACTTAGCGTTTCGTCGATCAACTCATACAAAGCAGTTTCCTCAAAATCCAGCTCAAGTTTTCCGGCTTCAATCTTGGAAAAATCCAATATATCGTTGATGATGTCCAGTAATGACTTGGCGGAATTCATAACAATGGAAATATACCTGTGTTGATCCGGATTCAACGGTGTTTCTTTTAACACATCACTGAATCCAATGATTCCATTTAAAGGTGTTCGGATTTCATGGCTCATATTGGCCAGGAATTCACTTTTTGCATTGCTTGCTTTTTCCGCCTTTATTCGGGCATCTCTCAATTCAGTAATGTCCAAATTGTACTCAACCATGCCGATGATGTTTTCTTCTTTGTCAAAAACGGGTGAAGAAATAACTTTCAATGCCTTTCCATTCGCCTGTTCTCTGGGATCATCCGGAGTGGTTGTATCAAACTGGCTTTGTCGGCTTTGAATAACAAGATGCATCTTACACCAGGGGCAGGGAGTTTCTCTGTCAAAAAAGACCTTGTAACAGAGTTTTCCCTTCAATTGCTCAGGTGCATCGTAAACATCTTTTGTAGTCATGAATTTACTGGTATTCACCAAGATGATTCTATAATTCTTGTCGATGACCATGAGCATTCCGGACAGAGAATTGATGATGGCCTGTAAAAGATTTTCATTCTCTTTTAATGCACTCAAGACCTGATTCCTCTCACGCAGATCCCGCATAACACCCACAGCATGCCACTGCCCGTTTAACGCCACAGCAGCCAAGGATAGTTCGATGGGGATTTCCTGTTGCTCTTTATTAATGGCTTCCAATGTCACCACTTCACCAATGGCATCACCTTTACCGGTTTTCCGAAATTTTTCGAAAGCCTCATAATGGATGGTATGATAGCGCTTGGGTGCTACTAATTGATGCAGATTCTTTCCCATGACTTCTTCAGAAGTATAATGGAGCATGTTTTCTGCAGCTTGATTCCAAAAGGTGATTAAACCTTTATGATCAATCATAATGATGGGGTCTCTGACCGAAGAGGTGATGGTTTTTAGCTTTTTTTCACTTTCCATCAAGGTTTTTTCGATCTTTTTTCTGATGGTGATATCGCGCACGGTTGCCATCACAATGGGATGTCCGCTCTCCAGTTCAATCTTATTCAACAATACACTTGCCAAAAAGCCCTCTCCGTTCAATTTGAGATGATCCCATTCAAATTGGTATGATCCTTTTTCCATGGCTTGGTTGATAACCTTTTTTGCCTTTTCGCTGGATAAGACACCATCTGATTGTCTTTCCGGGGATAAATCCCAAGGGTTAAATTTCAACAAGTCCTCTTCTGTTTTAGCATGAAAAAGCTTGACCGTTGCCGGATTGGCTGAGATAAATCGATAATTTTCCGTAGAAAAGGTCATAATGGCATCGGCGGATGCATTGAATAAGGTTTGGTAGAGTTGTTCGTTCTTTTTCCATTCGCTGATGTCCAAGGCGGTTGCGGCAATGTATTTGGATCCCTCTACAGGATCTGAAATGATAGTCGCTCCCATGAGCATAGGGAACACCGATGAATCTCTATGGGCATGCCAGATTTCCTTTGCAGCTACATGTCCTGTCTGCATTAATTGTTTTAAGTGGTCCTCCACTTTTGCTTTTTGTTCATCATTGTGAAGAATAAAGAGGTTCTTTCCCATAAGCTCGTCCGGGGTATAACCATGTGCATTGGCAAAATAATCATTGACATAGAGAAGATTCCCTTCCATATCAGCGATGGCAACTCCCCAAAGAGATTTGTCTGCCACAGCCTTAAATGTTTCATATTCCTCTTTTGCCCGGTTGAGTTGATCCAGCATAGCCTTGTCTTTTCGTTTATTCTCAGTAATCTCTGTAAACAGGGTGGTAAAATAACCCTTTTCAGCGGATATGACTTCCACACTATACCATTTTTTTAAATTTGAGACATACACTTCCAATGTTTTTGAATAACCGTTTAGAGCAATCTCATCGTAAGTCTTAATAAGATCACGTCCAACTGAAAAGTGCTCAACCATTTGGCTGAGAGGCCTGTTTAAAAACTCTTCTCGTTTTAATCCTATCATCTCTTCAAAAGATCGATTCACCTCGACAAAGACATAATCAAGCGGTTCGCCTTTTTCATCGAGTATTATCTTAAGTCTGACAAGGGCCAAATGTGATCTTTCCAAGACTTTTTGAAGCCATTCACGAGAACTCAAAATTAGTGCCTCCTCTAAACATTTCAATAGCGATTTTTCTAAGTTAAATATTAGCAAGAAAACAACTTTGTTTGATACAACATGCTTTCAATAGTCATTATGCTAAGAAAACTTGTAAACTATTATACATGACTTTTAGTCATTTATGTGCATATAACACGAAAAAATCTCTTTGACGGATAATCAGGAGGTGATATAGTGAAATATGTTAATTTAAAGTTGTTCCAAATCCTTCCAGATAAGCGAAGATTCTGTAAGTAGTTGTTCCAATAGGGTTTGTAGTTGTTCATAACCGTCATTCTTGATAGCCTCTTCAATGTCAATGAGTATTTCAGTTAGCTTTTTTGCCCCAACACTGGCAGCCACACCCTTCAATCGATGTGCTTGAAAAATGCTCTGCTGCAGCTTTTTTTGCCGTATCATGTTGACGATAAATTCTGGATCATTTTTATGTATGTTTTTAAACTCGGTTAAAATGGATAGGTACAAATCCACATTATACCCGCAATTAGTCAACCCTTCTTGCCAATCGATCCCGTACAGATTTCTCAGTTGAGCAATCTGTTTTTCATTTATTGAGGGCATCTCTTCCAGTAAGGTATCTGAAATTTGTTGTCGTTCATCCTTGTAAGACTTCCGGCGCGGCTTCAACCACTTGATCAGCATTTCAACCAACGATTCCACATGAAAGGGTTTACTGAGATAATCATTCATCCCCGCTGCCAAACACTCTTCCATTACCCCCTGTACCGCATGGGCACTGAGGGCTATGATGGGGACGTCTTGGAAAGCGCCTGAGGCTCGTATTTTACTGGTAGCTTCATAGCCTCCCATAACCGGCATTTGTAAATCCATCAGTATTATATCAATTTCATTTTCCCATAGTTTTTTCACAGCCTCTTGACCGTTGTCCGCCACTATCACCTGGGCATTCAATTTTCTCAAGTTTTCCATGGCAATTTCCTGATTCAACTCATTATCCTCAGCCAACAAAACCCGAATAGGGCTGTAAAGAGTCTTCAGTTTGTGAATATTTTCCATTAAAGTTACACTCTGTTTTTCATCGTTTTTACTTCTTTCTATAGAAGCCTCTAATTGTTCGTTTTTACATGCCTTCAAAGGAAGTGTGAAGAAAAATGTACTGCCGTGATGCAATTGACTGCTTACTTCGATTTGTGCGCCCATGGCTTGGATAAGTTTTTGGGAAATAACCAAACCTAATCCGGTACCACCAAATTTTCTGGTGATGGACATATCTGCCTGTGTAAAGGCCTTAAACAATCTATTTAACTGCTCATCAGTCATACCGATACCTTCATCCTTTACAGAAAATTCAAGAGAGTACATCTCATTTTCCTGCTCGATAAGAGAGAGGGTAATCCAAATACTTCCCGCTTCGGAAAACTTGATGGCATTAGAAATCAAATTATTCAGCACCTGTCCCAACCTTAAGGGATCACCCATAAAACAAGAGGGAATAGAATCATCAATCGTCAGGAGCAATGAGATATCTTTTTCTCTTACCCTCACTTCATGCAACTCCACCAAATTACACAAAGTCTTTTTTAAATCAAAGGGGATAGTTTCTATTTCCAGTTTTCCCGCCTCGATTTTTGATAAGTCTAAAATATCATTGATAATCCCTAAAAGAGAATTAGCCGATTGATTGATCTTTTTGAGAAAATCTTTCTGTTTATCTTTTAAATCCGTATCCATCATTAATTCGGAATAACCGATGATTGAATTCATTGGTGTACGTATCTCATGGCTCATGTTGGCCAAAAACTCTGATTTGATTCGGTTGGCCTTTTCCGCTTCCAAAGTTGCCGCTTTCAATTCCCTTGTCCGTTCATTCACCTGCTCTTCCAAATAGGCGGAAAAATGTTCGGACATCTCCTGTGCTTTGATATAAAGATGACTGAGCACGCCGGATTGTGAAAGGACAAGGACGAATAATCCAATGGGCGTATAATAACCATCGTTAACAACTAATTGACTGTAAAGCATATCGTTGATGATGGTTAGAAAAAAGAAAACCATACCCATAAAGGAGATCAGGGCCCCTTCTTTCTTTTTAATGATACAACGGAATAACGCAATGGCAAAGAAGAACATACTCCCTCCCATAAAAAACATGAAAGGACGAATATATTGTGTAAAGATTAGTGGAGGGTAGAATAATACTCCCAGAGAAAAGACAACGGGAACAGTCCAAAAAAGACCGATTAACAGTTTTTTATATTTCTCGACAAACAGGAGAATAATGAACATGGCAAAAAAAGGAACAGCCATATAAAGGCTGAGATACTCCATACGTATCAACCATTCCCAGGAAAGTTCCGGCAGCCAATTGAGTATTAACAATTCTTCGGTGAACAGTAAACGGACAATTACTGTCCCGCATAGTAAGGCAAAGTAAAGTGAGGGCTTGTCATGACGTCGGGTTATGAAAAGGATAAGATGATAAATTGCAATAATCAGTAAAGCACCGCAAATAAAGGCGATTAAAAATACATCCATCTCACGTTGCTGATGTACAACTGTTTCCGGACCGAAGGTTATGGGATACCAAATCCCCCCCGTACGGTGATGGAAATTGGAAACCTGGAATAATATCTCATTATCCCGTTGCTCAGGTACCCAGGAAACAACCTTAGCCCCATAAGCAGGCTCTGTTGTCTGCAATGTTTTTCCGGGAACACCTGCCTGATAAACTCTCTTGCCGTTAATCCACATAGAAACTGCCGTTCCGATTGCACGTAATCTGAAAGCAAATTGCTTTCCCAAAGCTTCCTCAGGCAATCGCAACTCCAGGCGATATGTACCAAATCCGGTGGCTACTTTTGTCTGCTTATCATAGGCATATTCGTTCCAATTTCCGGGAACTTTGATATAATCAGTGGGAGATACTAAATTCTTGGACCAATCACCATTCTGCAGAGGTATAACAAATTTGTCCCAGTGAAACTGATACTGCCCATTCAATTCGAAAACCGTCTGATCATCCAAAGGATATGTACTCAGATCTAAAAACCCTTCCTCCACTAACACATCTTTCACCGGATTATTCAAAAAGGAGTTTAGAATGATCAAGGTGCTTATGACGATAATCAGGATGATTATGAGGATATGTTTTTGATGTACCCCTCGAACGATTTTATTTTTATTGAAATCTTTTTCTTCAAAATCCCCAAACGCTGTCATCGCTGTATCACCAGCTGCCTTTTAGAGTGTATTAAAATGATTTACAAAATCGAATGTTAACTCTCAAAAACCTATTTATACTTTTTAATCGTCATTTAGAGACCAATGAATATGTTACATGATTATACCATAGCAACGATCTTCAGCCGGGAAAAAAGGTATGATGTTTTTGTGATATTTGATGCGTGCAGTTGACATTCTTCTCTTAAAATCGGCCTTATGTTTTATTTGTTTTTTTCTCATTTATAAGATATAATAAAAAAATAACAGTCCGGGAAGTGGAAAAATGATCTCAGATCAAGAGGGAACCCATTATAAGAACAAAATGAATCAGAACAGAGACCCAGCTTTTTGGGATATGGTTGTGGATGTGAGTCAAATCGGTTTTTGGGAGCTGGATTTGAAAACCAACGAATATCAATACAGTCCAGAGCTTGCTATAATGTTGGGGTACGCCCCTGATGAGATTCCACAAACCTTGGATGCCTGGCTGTCCTTAGTACATCCTGAGGATAAAGAAAAACTCTTTCCAATCATCAATGAGCATATTGAAAATGCCAAGCCTTATACCTACGATTTTCGTATGAAATGTAAAGACGGGAGTTACAAGTGGATCGAAGCCAGCGGAAAACTCTACAAAAATAATGAGCAGGGAGCAAGCCGGTATTTATTCGGAATTCATCGGGATATTACAGAGCGGATACAACATAAGGAAGAACTTCTTGGAAAACTTAAAGCGGTTATGGAGCCTGATATCCCTCTGGAAGAATTCGAACTCACAGATGTCTTTGATATAGATACGATCCAAAGCCTAATGGATAAATATTATGATGTCACACATATCGGTATGGCAATTGTAGATCTTAAGGGAAAGGTTCTCGTCAAAACCGGATGGCAAGACATCTGCACAAAATTTCACCGGGTCAATCCCCAAACATTGAAAAATTGCATAGAAAGTGACAAATTCCTGTCAAAAAATGAAAAACCCGGGAATTTTAAATTGTACAAATGCAAAAACAACATGTGGGATATTTCCACCCCTATTTACATTGGTGGAAAGCAATTTGGATATCTCTTTTTAGGCCAGTTTTTCTTTAATGATGAGGAAGTGGATGTTGAATTATTCAGAAAACAAGCCCGACAATTCGGGTTTGATGAAGAGCAGTATATCTCAGCTTTGAAAAGAGTTCCCCGTTATAGCCGGGAAGTGGTTAACAAGGCCATGGCATATTATATCGAGCTGTTAAATCTCATCACAAGTTTGTCTTTCAACCAAATAAAACTTGCAAGGATGGGAGAAGAACTTAAAACACGAGAAAATCAGTTCAGAGCAATTTTTGAAACAGCGGAAGATATCATATTCATCAAAGATAAAGATTTGAAATATATACGGGTTAACCCAACCTTGGAAAGAGTGTTTGATGCTGAAGAAATCATTAATCAAAGGGCTTCTGCCCTTTTCGATATAGAAACAAGCAGAAAAATTACCGAAAATGACAAACGCGTCCTAAAAGGCGAAACGGTAGAGGCATTCCATACAATGCCTGTAGATGGCCTTATACACAGTTTTTATACCATCCAAGTGCCATTACGGGATGCAAACGGAAAAATCACAGGTGTTTGTGGTATTTCCAGGGACATCACTGAATTAAAACAGGCAGAAAACGCACTCAGGGACAATTGGAATCTTCTTAATTCTATCATCAACGCCCTGCCGGGTATGCTTCTGGTTGTTGACACTGAGTTCAACGTCATCCTTGCAAACGAAAGTCGACTTAAAGGCGGTTTAACAAAGTACAATTCTCTTGAGGAGGTCAAGGGGAAAAAATGCTATCGTGTTTTTCAAAATAATGATAAACCTTGCCCTTGGTGTAAAATAGCTGAAGTATTACTTTCAAAAAAAGTAGTAAACGATACAACCTCACCTGATGATCCCAGGGAAATATCCGCCGGAACTGCTTTGAAAATCCTCGTTTCACCATTGAAAAATGAAGAAGAAGAGGTATTTGGAGCCGTCGAATACGGCTTGGATGTGAATGAGCTCAGAAACGCAAAAAACAAAGCCGAGTCTGCCAACAAGGCAAAAACCGAATTTCTGGCAACCATGAGCCATGAATTGAGAACACCACTTAATGGTGTCATCGGATTCAGTGAAATTCTTAAAGGAACTGAGCTGGATGAAAATCAACGGGAATTTGTAGACATCGTCCTTCTTTCAGCCAAAAATTTACTGGCTTTAATATCAGATATTTTAGACCTTTCAAAGATAGAATCAAACAAACTCGATCTGATTACAGAAAAAACAGACATCAGAAAACTTATTAAGAGCACACTCGAAGTAGTACAATTCAAGGCTTTAGAAAAAGGCATTGATCTTTTCAAAGAAGTAGAGGATAACTTCCCGGGAGTTGTTTCAATCGATCCTTTAAGATTCAAGCAGGTACTGTTGAACCTTCTGACCAATGCTGTTAAATTTACAGATGAGGGCAGCGTGAAAATATCCGTCACAAAAGAATCAATGGATGAAGAGAAAAAGCAGGTCAAACTCCATTTCAGTGTCCGTGACACCGGAATCGGAATAAAAAAGGAAAATCAAAAAAGAATATTTGAGGTCTTCAACCAAGTGGATATGTCCATCACAAGGAAATTTGGAGGAACGGGTTTGGGGCTGGCTATTGCCAAACAGTTGTTAGGCAAGATGGGCAGTGACCTCCAAGTAACCAGCAGTCCCGGAAAAGGCAGCGAATTCTTCTTCGAACTTTTACTAGACTATTATGAGGATGGGGAATCGATAAAGATTTTAGAAACTGAAATCCCTACTACGAAAAATGAAATCCCAACTTCTGATTTGGTTGGAAAGAAAATTTTAATCGCAGAAGACGACCCCATCAACATGAAACTTGCCAAAACAGCCCTGTCACGGTTTTCAAAGGACCTGATCCTGCTGGAAGCCAAAAACGGGAAAGAGGCATATCATCTCTACCAAAAACACAACCCCGATTTGATCTTCATGGACATTGTCATGCCCGACGTTGACGGCTATCAGGCAACCGGTATGATTCGTCAGAAAGATACACAAATCCCCATTATAGCCATGACAGCAAAGGCATTGAAAGAAGACAGAGAGGACTGCCTGAATGCCGGGATGGATGACTACATCACAAAACCTATTTCTTTAGTTCAACTGAGAGAAAAACTTAAAAATTATTTGTAAATCCAAATCTCGTAGCACTTCTACTTTTCCCTATACCGCATTTCTCCTACCTTTTCTTATGCAATTTTGCAGCATATAAAACGTTATCCGCACATTTAAAAAAACGGAATCGCAACGTGATTCTTTAATACAGTTTGTAAAGCCCACATTAACTGTTATAGTTTCTTTTTCTTGGTGTGATAACAGAAAACCCCAACATAACAAAGGCAATGATCATCAACGGCAAGTTGCCTGTTGCCCCGGGAGCAGTTCCGGCTGTTGGAATCGGCTTTGCCAAAGGAAAATAAACAGTGCGCACAAAGTATTCAACAAACATCAGCAGATACATGAGAGGAATCATAGCCCGATAACGTAAGGATACGATAAGATAAATCATCCCAATGATCAGCTGAGACAAGCCCCATAAACCGAAGACCCCGATAACAGCTGCTGCGCCTGAGGTTGTAAAGGTATCAAGTGGTATCGTTGCAATTGTCTGGGCACCCCCATCTGCAGAGAACAAATGATGCTGACTGCGCCAGAGGGTAAGGGCTGTTAATGCGAAGAATACGTATAATACAAACTTGTAACCCTTGTAGTCGTTGTTCAGCTCTTTAGGAAAAATGCGTTCAATGATTGTCTTCATGATTTACCCTCACAGAAAAAAACAAACAAATATCGATATACTTAGCCGGGACTGTCCCCCGGTTTTGGAATCTTTAATCAACTTATATATCCATTATATCAAAACAACTTCCAAATATCTTCATTCGAAACAACTCCCTCTTCTGCTGCCTGTAATTTTCTCCTTCAATCTCCAAAAAGAAACCACTTGGCTGATGATGATCAAAGACCACAACATGACCTCACATGTCTACAAAGAAGAAATAGCAAATGAAATCGCCCAACGAATCATCTCAGACTATTTAAAGAATTTCCGGGATTTGTTGAATAACTTAGTGAGTGCAAAATAACCCAAAATCTCCTCCCGGAGAGCTTTTAAATCAATTTGCTGTATCACAGGGACAGGATCGCTGATTAAGGAATTTGTTTCGCAAATTCCGTGTATCAGCGGCCCTGTCCCTGTGATTTGTTATGTCACTTAAAGAAATTGACAAAAAGCAACATTCAATAAGCAAGTTCAATATGGCTTTTAATACCTTATATGGTATAATTAATC
>CAZRYM010000053.1:12512-12677 GCA_964604305.1 uncultured Thermotogaceae bacterium
CGAAAATTCCGTGTATCAGCGGACCTGTCCCTGTGATTTGGATAGAGATTTGTTGTGTCCCTTAAAGAAATTGACGTGAATCGTGAATGAATACGCTTGCCGATTCTTTGGGCGAAGGTATTGTGATTCATGTGTGTGGTAATCATAACGAAGCTACCTCCGCCA
>CAZRYM010000054.1:0-12667 GCA_964604305.1 uncultured Thermotogaceae bacterium
TTCTTGAAAAGAATCAAATTAGTCACCCCTTTTCTTTTATTCTCTATTTTATCATAAAAGGGAAGATTGATTAGATAACCGAAAGGAAATCACGCAAGACCGTAAAACTCTTTTAAGAATGTTTCGACCTTTTCTGACGATTCAGGATATCCAAACAAATAACCCTGCATCATGTTGCACTTATTTTTTAACAAAAAATCTTTCTGGACATTATCTTCAATACCCTCGGCAATTACATTCAAATTAAGGTTTTTAGCAAGAGAGATGATGGTTTTTACAATTGAAGCATTATCAGGATAAACCAGATCCAAAACAAAAGATTTGTCTATTTTTAGTTCATCAATCGGAAATTTCCTCAAATAAGCCAGTGAAGAATATCCAGTCCCGAAATCATCAATTGAGAGCTTACATCCAAGTTCTTTGATACTGTTCAACTTTTTTCTGGTATCTTCCACGTCATCCATCAAGATACCTTCCGTTATTTCCAGCATCAAATCATGGGCATCAATCCCGGTATCCTCAATCGTCTCTTTCAGAATATCAAGAAAATTCTCCTGGGAAAATTGCAGGGGAGATATGTTTACTGAAATCCTAAAACCCGACAACCCCATTTTCTTCCATGCTTTCATTTGAAGACAGGCTTCTTTTAATACCCAAGCGCCCAATGGTATGATCAATCCGGATTCCTCGGCAATGGGTATAAATTCCGAAGGGGGGATGAGTCCTTTTTCCGGATCATTCCATCTTAACAAAGCCTCGATTCCCACAAGGGTGTTTGTATTCAGATCAAATTGCGGTTGATAGTACAACAAAAAATTTTCTCTTTCAATTGCCTTATGAAGGCGTGTTTCTGTTTCCAACCTTTGCAAAGCCCTGATATTCATCTTTGTCGTGTAGAATTTAAAGGTGCTTTTCCCGCCTTTTTTTGCCCCCATTAAAGCAAAACCGGATTTTTTTAACAATTCCTGAATAGAATCCCCATTGTCCGGAAAAATCGCAATCCCCATACTGATACTGATAAAAACCTCGCTATCACCTGTACTAAAAGGACTTTCAAAACGCTTCAGGAGGTTCCTGACCAGTGAAGTAACGCTTTCTTTATCTTTTATATCTGAGAAAACCATTGTAAATTCATCGCTTCCATATCTTGCCACAAAATCCTGTTTTCTGATATGCTTTCTTAAGCGATTGGCTACAAGAGTTAAAAGCTGGTCTCCCAGGGGATTTCCCATGGAATCGTTGATTTTTTTAAAACCGTCAAGATCCAAAGATACCACAGCCATAATGGAATTGTTTCTCTTGGCTCTTTCTAATTCTTCATCCAGTTTCTGCATCAGATAATTTCTATTGGGTAGTCCGGTCAACACGTCAAAAGAAGAAATATAATCCAACTTTTGCTCTGCTTCCTTCCTTCTACTGATGTCTTGATGGGTGCCCAGAATTATCCTTGATTTTCCGTCTTCCTTTAACAGCACTTCACCCCTTGAAATAGTCCAAAGCCATTTTCCATCTTTTGTTTTGATTCTATATTCAATCTCAAAAAAGTCTTCATTATTATCAAAGGCATTCTGCAAAGCTAAACGCAGTCTTTCTTTATCCTCTTCATGGATGAGCGACAACCATTCGTCAAGATCTGTACCGATTTCATCGTGAGTGTACCCCAAAAATTCCTGCCAATTGCCAATATGGTCCAGCTGCCCGCTTTTTTCTTCCAGCATCCACAACGCTTCTCTTGCGCTTTGTAATGCCATTTTAAGTTGTTTCTCCCGGTTCATGAGTATCTCGTTGGTCTGGGCCAGCTTTTTGTTGATATGTGACAAGTCAGTCTGAGTTTCTCTCAATTCTTGAGTGTAAGCCTCCATCTGCTCGTAATTGGCCTGCAGTTCTATCTGTTGCTTCTCCCATTCAGTTTCCATTTGCTTTATATGTGTGACGTTCATCATGCTGATAAGGAGTCTTGTTTCCTCTTTTAAAACCAGTGTTTTTGTTCTTATATACACTATCATTTCCTCTGAATTAAGGTCTTCGAATGTTACTTCAAGTTCTATAACATCCCTTTCATCCCAAAGCCCTTTGAAAAACCTTCTCCATTCCCTTCTGCTTTTTGAAACAGCCAGTTGAGGCATTTTTTTTATCAATTCCTCCTGACTCTTTGCTTTGAAAAGCCTTACCGCTTCATTATTAACGCTTTTCAAGTTTAAAAACTCTTTTGCCTGCTGATAGAATTCAGGATGAGAACGTAAATACTGATCAAACTCTTCAGCTGTTTTTTTTGCATGGTGCATCCGTTTCAGGATATCGGTAACGTCTGCTTCCACGATTGCAATGGGAACTGTTTCAAGGATTGTATGATATCTTTCTTCCGTATATTTATTCGTTGTTTTAAGGTTTTTTTCTATGGTTCTGTCTTTCACAAGAGTTGTAAAATAGCCGTCTCCTGTTGAAAACGCTGTCACATTCATCCATTTATCATACGCAGAAAAATAATTGTTAATGATTCGGACTTCTCCACCTTCTTTGGCAATTTTTCCGTAACGGGAGAAAGCTTCTGCCTTTTTACCCTCTTCTTTGACCCATGGCAGTATATCAGTGGCCTTTTTACCTACAATTTCTTCACGTCTTTTACCGGTGATTTCCAGAAAGGCTTCGTTGACTTGGGTAAATTCATAATCAACGGGTATGCCATCATCATCAAAAATCATCTTATGCAATGCATAACCTTCGCTTAGGTGTTTGATTAATTCAAAATAGTCAGTTGTTTTTAGTTTCATTCAAGTTCCCTTCATTATATAATTCGTATTCTTTTACACGCTATTTTACCATAGTGGCGAGAAAAAGTCCTTCAAACCCTTGTTTTTATTCCAATTGTTGTATTTCTTTAACGAAATTTAAACTATGAGAAGGTCTAAAATAATGGCAATCCAATAGCACAATATGATAAAATTAGTTGGCAATCCTAATAAAAACAGCGGGGGATTTTCTATGTCTATTGTAACCATCATCTGTTCTCTTATTATTTTGATTATTATACAAAGGTTATCTAAGAATATCATATTGGCTATTTTAGGTGCTGTGGGCACAATTATCTTATTCAGATTCGATTTCTCCGCCCTGTGGCTCAGTTTCACAGCTCCCTTTCAAGATCCGGATTTATACAAGCTTTTGGGTACTGTTTTTTTTATATACCTTTTTAGTAATGCCCTTGATATCTCAGGAGATGCAAAACGATTTGCTTCCTCCTCAAAGGCCCTTTTTGATGACAGAACCTCCATGGCTTTTATGCCCATGATGATCGGTTTTCTGCCCATGCCCGGAGGGGCAATGTTTACCGCACCGATTGTAAAAATGATCGGTGATGATGAGGGTTTTTCCAATGATTACATGATGGTTGTCAACTACTGGTTCCGCCACGTTGTTGAGCTTTTCTGGCCGGTTTATCCTGCTTTCTACATCCTGACAGCACTTGTTGGCATAGAACTCGCGCCATTTTCAATCAGCCTGATCCCCATTTTTCTCATCGCCACTGTCAGTGGATGGCTACTTTTTAACGGTTTCAGGATGCCGAAAGTCAAAAAGGCTTCTGCCAATGAATTAAAAGGTTTGTGGATCGTTTTTTTTGTGGTGCTTACCGGAATTATGATCCTCGTGTTCAATATGGAAGGCTACATCGCACTTGGAATCAATATAGGCGGTTATTTTCTTTTCAGAAAAAGGTGTTTGGCCAAGAGTCTTTTGAAAGCTTTTAAAAAATGGGATGTTTTTCTCCTGTTATTTTTGTTCTTTGTTTATAAGTACTATCTCACAGAGGTTAACCTAACGGGCGATATTGCATCTGAATTAGACAGAATAGGTCTCAACATTCACTTGCTAACCATTATCTTGCCTCTTTTAATCGGGATGTCCACGGGAATCACTCAAAGTGCTGTTGGAATAACTGCTCCTCTTTTAATCACCCTTGGAGCGAATCCGGCTATGATGTACTTTGCAGCAGTCGCCGGTGTGTTACTATCCCCCGTCCATTTGTGCATCGTTTTAACCGGAAATTTCTACAAATCAGATCTGATGAAAGTCTTTGTTAAAATACTTCCATTACTTTTCATCACAGGTCTAAGTGTTTATTTACTACTCGTTATTTAAAGGTTTAAGATTGTTGACTCTTTTTTGAAAGAGCTCAATGGTGTTCTTAAGATCTTCAAAGTGGTATTCTAATTCCTTTAATCTTTCAAGGCCTTTAGCTGTGACATTGTATATCTTTTTGGCTGGTCCGGGTTTTTCCGTCTCCCAATCAGCCCTAATGAGCCCTTCTTCTTCAAGATCACTTAACAATCTGTACATGCCCCCCATTTGTCCGGTCGTCTTTAACAAACAACCAAAATCATCCAGTTTTTGGGCGATTTCGTATCCGTGGGTTGACTCTTCAGCAATCAACAGGAGTATAAAAGCGCTTTGCCATCTTCTTCCAAATGCGTTTCTTCCCCTACCCTTTCCGAATCCTCTTTGGGGCATTTACAAACTCCCTATCATGATAGTCTTTCTATTCCAAATCCCGCCGTTCCGGGTCCTACATGTGATGATATGACCTTTCCCATAGGTGTGATAATCGATTCAACAACTTCATATTCGCTTTCAAGCATCTTGAGTAATTTGTTACACTCATCTTCGTTTCGTGAGTGTACCATTGTTAATCTAACTCTTGAACCTTGTGGGAAAAACTCCTGTGCCTTTTTGATCACTAGCTTTTGAGCTTTTTTCGTTCCCCTTGATTTACCAAAGGGAATCATTTCTCCCTCATCGTTGATAAAAATCGATACTCTCAGATTTAACATCGTTCCAACAAAGCTGGCAAAACTGGAGACCCGCCCGCCTTTTCTAAGAAAATTAAAATTGGAGACGTAAAAAAAGGCTCCAAACCTTTTCTCTTCCATCTCCTTCAACATTTTTTCCTTTACACTTACAACATCCAAGCCCTCAGACAACAACTCGCTCGTTCTGTAAACCATCAGTGCAATGGCACTGGACGCGGTTTTCGAATCGATAACCTGTACCTTATCACCGTATTCTTTAGCGGCGATTATAGCACTATTGTATGTTCCTGAAAGAGCACTGGATAAGGTTATTACAAATATGGAAGAATATCCTTCTTCAAAAAAACGATCGTATCGTTGTTTAAATTCGACAGGAGTTGGTTGAGAGGTTTTGGGTAAATCCTCTTCATTGTCCAAATCATCCCAATATTTTTTTAAATCGTCGTAATTTCTGTTATCATCTTCATTTATGCCTCTTTCTTCCCAAAGGATGTGGAGTGGTATAACATCAGCATCCATCTTTTTAATCCACTCTAAAGGCATATCACCGGTGCTATCGACTATAATCTTAGTCCTTTCCATAAAACACCTCCGAAATTCCCCATGGCAAAAGATTATAACATAAAACTATCAACAAATACGTACTTTTAAAAGAAAAGCAAGCCAACATCATTTCTGTAATAAGAACCATCCATTGAAATGATATTCATGGCTTCATAGGCCTTTTTTCTTGCATTTTCAAGATCAGGACCAAGGGAACTGATTGAAAGGACTCTTCCACCGGTATTAATAAGTGCTTTATCCATTCTTTTGCCTACCCCGGCAAAAAAAACTTTACCGATACTTTTCATTTTTGGATTATCATAGCCCTTTATTGGAGATCCCTTGACATATGATATCGGATAGCCTTGAGAAGCAAGTACCACATTTACACAAAAACCCCGATTCCATTTTATATCAGCCTTTTCCAATTGTACTCCTTCAGTTTGTTGGAAGTGATGCATTAAATCCGAAGACATTAGCGGTAAGATCGATTGGGTCTCTGGATCTCCCATTCTCACATTGTATTCAAGCAAATAGCATTTGTGATCTTTGACTATCAACCCGAAGAATATAACCCCTCTGTAATCGAAGCGGGACTCTTTTAAGCCTTTTAAAGTTGGATTTAGACATGATTCTACAAAATCAGTGTAGACCGCTTTCGTCATAATCGGGTTTGGCGAAACTACCCCCATTCCGCCGGTATTAGGACCTTTGTCACCATTCAGAAGGCGTTTGTGATCCTTAGCGGATAACAAGGGCTTTATGACTTTGGAATCGGTCAAGGCTAATACTGAAATCTCATCCCCATCAATGAAGTCCTCAATAAGGACCTTTTTCCCGGATTCACCAAATTTCTTCTTTTTCATAAGCTCATCAATGGCTTTTAGAGCTTCCTCTTTTGTCGAACAGATGTAAACTCCTTTTCCGGCCGCCAACCCATCAGCTTTTATTACTACAGGGAATTTGGATAACTCTTCAATTAGCTTACACCCTATTTTATAATCAACCGCTATTTGAGAAAAAGGCGTTCTCACACCGTATTTCCTCATAAAATTCTTGGCATAATGTTTACTTCCCTCTAATCGTGCAGCATTGGAATCAGGTCCCAATATTTTCAAACCCTTTTTTCTAAAGTCATCCACTATCCCGTACACCAAGGGTTCTTCCGGACCAACAACTGTTAAGTCTATATCATTGGATTCTGCGATTTCTATCACTCTATTTCTACCCTTTTGGGTCTTATAGTCAATATGCTCCGCATGACATTCACATTTTTTCTCTAGTTCAATTCCGGGGTTTCCTGGAAGACAGATGATCTTTTCAACTGATTTACTTTGTGACAGCTTCCAGCAAATGGCATGTTCTCTTCCTCCCGATCCGATTACCAATACTTTCATAAGTCCTCCATGATAATCAATGTTTGAAATGCCGGACACCTGTGAAGACCATGGGGACCTGGTGTTTATCAGCTTCTTCTACAGAATCCTTGTCTCTTATGGAACCACCCGGTTGAACAATTGCACCTATTTTGTATTTTACAGCCTCTTGAACAACATCTGAGAAAGGAAAGAAGGCATCGGATACAAGGATTGCCCCTTCTGATGTTTTTTCATACATATTTGCCCTTTCCAGTGCTTGTTGAGCAGCCCATATCCGGTTCACCTGACCACCGCAAATCCCAAGTGTCTTTTTGTTCTTAACGATTAAAATGGCGTTGGATGTGCAGTTTTTAATAGCTTTGATTCCAAATGCCATATCTTCCAATTGCTCAGGGGTAGGTTTGTTTGTAGTCACTGTCTCATATCTCTCTTGTGCACCCTTGTCAGTACTCTGTATTAACATGCCACCATCCACTGAATTGATACTGTGTTTGTTTGCAGGCTTGATATGAGATTTGAGGATTCTCAAATTCTTTTTCTTTTTAAAGATCTCCAATGCCTCATTATCGTATTCCGGAGCCACAATGACTTCAAGAAAAATCTTGATAAGCTCTTTAGCCGTTTCCACAGTGACTTTTCTGTTAAATGCAACAATTCCCCCGAAAATGGAAACGGGATCACTTTCATAAGCCTTTTTGTAAGCATCTGTGGTGTTTTTACCAATAGCAACGCCGCATGGGCATTTATGTTTGAGCCCCACACAAGCTGGTTCTTCAAATTCGTACACACTTTTGAAGGCCACATCAAGGTCGTTGATGTTGTTATATGAAAGCTTTTTACCTTGAATCTGCTCAAAATGATTTAACAGCCCCTCCTCTGACAAGTTTTCATAAAGAGCTGCCGTTTGATGAGGATTTTCCCCATATCTGAGGGACTCTTTTTTTCTCAGCGAAAGGGTCAAATAATCAGGATATTCTTCATCCAGCAGGAAATTACTGATAGCGGCATCATAGGCAGACGTCAGGTTAAATACTTTACCGGCAAGCCTTTTTCTCGTCTCATATGAAACATCACCATTGTTCATTTGATCAATGACCTGCTCATAATCAGCCGGATCGCAGATTACAATCACATCCTTGAAATTCTTTGAGGCAGAACGCAGCATGGTAGGACCTCCGATGTCTATGAATTCCACCTTTTCATCAAAATTAATATTTTTGTGCACGTTATCAAAGAACGGGTAAAGATTGACAACCACGGCATCCACCGTACCAATATGCTCTTCTTTCAAAGTTTTCATATGTTCCGGATTGGATCTGATGGCCAATAGTCCCCCGTGGATATTGGGATGGAGTGTTTTTACACGACCATTCAACATCTCTTTAAAATGTGTAATGTTGGAAATATCAATTACTTCAAATCCTTTGTCTTTTAAATATCTCGCTGTTCCACCCGTGGAGATTATTTCATAACCATTATCCGAAAAGCTTTTAGCAATCTTTTCCACATCTGTTTTGTCGTATACACTTATAAGAACTCGCTTCACATTTTCATCTCCTTTGTTTTTCATTCATTTTCTTAAAAATTTCAACCATCTTAAAATGTCTCTTTTACGTGGGGATACGCAGGTCTACATCTATTTAAAAGCTCCTTACCCCTTTTTCATAAACTTCTCTATCGCCTCACACAGCGCCTCATGTTCAAAGGGAAGAATTCTCTCTGATAATTTCTCCGGGGTATCCCCTTCCATAACTTTAACCGCTTTCTGAACTAAAATCGGACCGGTGTCTGTTCCCTCATCTACAATGTGCACAGTACAACCACTGATTTTCACTCCTCTTTTTAATGCCGCTTGATGTACTTTTTGGCCATACATGTTCGGACCGCAAAATGCCGGAATTAGTGAAGGATGAACATTGATAATCCTGTTTTCAAAGAATTTGAGTATATTCCCGGATAAGATTGAGAGAAAGCCGGCTAAAACAATGAGATCACAATCTTTTACAAGTTCAAATATTTTCTCTGAAAGCATGTCTTTATAGATTTTCCTATTGAGAACGAGACTTTCTATACCCTCTGCACGGGCTCTTTCAATGGCAAAAGCACCTTCTCTGTCTGCTATTACAACCTTAACACAGGCTTCCACGTCTTGTCTTTTTGTATAATTGATTACAGCTTGTAAGTTTGTTCCCGTTCCAGAAACTAAGACAGCTATATTAAACAAACGCCTTGACCTCCATCTTCAACCCTTCCAAGCTTGAAGGCCTTTTCTCCCAACTCTTCCAACATAGAACAGATATCATCTACTTCATTTGCATCAACGCATATGACTAAGCCTACTCCCATATTGAATGTGTTGTACATGTCCTTTTCGCTTACTCCAAAAGATGCTAAAAGGTCAAAAATAGGATTATTTGGAATTCTCTCTTTTTTAATCGTGTAGGTAAGGGAGGATGGTGACATTCTGGAAACATTTTCGTATAGACCTCCTCCGGTAATATGTGCAATTCCCTTTATAGTATAGGTTTTCATCAGTTTTTGTACAGTTTTAACGTAAATACTGGTGGGTTTTAACAGTTCCTTCCATATTGGTTCTCCTCTGAAATCAATATCATAATCGGTTATCAGATGCCTGACCAGTGAAAAACCGTTACTGTGCAATCCATTTGAAGTTAAACCTACAAGAATATCTCCTGCTTTAATCGTATCCCCTGTAATTAATTCATCCTTTTCAGCCACACCCAGGGCAAAACCAGCTATATCGTATTTACCTGTTTCGTAAAACCCGGGCATTTCAGCTGTTTCGCCGCCTAGCAAGGCACACCCAGCCTGTACGCAACCATCGCAAATTCCTTTCACAATCAATGCTGCTTTCTCACTTTCCAGTTTTCCACAAGCAATGTAATCTAAAAAAAACAAGGGCCTGGCACCATGGCAGATGATGTCATTGACGCACATGGCAACACAATCCACCCCAACCGTATCGTAAACATCTTTTTTAAAAGCAATTTCCAATTTGGTTCCCACACCATCGGTACCTGAAACCAATACCGGGTTTTTGAGTTGTGACAATTCAAATAATCCGGCAAAGCTTCCCAAATTGTTTAAAACACCCGGGATTTTTGTGGCTTTAGTCATCTCTTTGATTTTTTTAACCGTTTCATAGCCTTCCTCAATATTGACTCCAGCTTTTTTATAATCTGCCATGTTATCCTCCTTAAGTCCCAACTGGTGTGGAGAGGGGGTATACACCACTGAAACATCCGGTGCAAAATCTGTCTTTTCCTCCAAGAGATTCTATCAGTTCATCAGTAGTTAAAAATTCCAGACTGTCAGCCCCGATTATTTCAGCCATCTTCTCTGTAGAATTGTATGAAGCCATCAAATCTCTTCGATAAGGAGTATCAATCCCAAAATAACATGGGTATTGAACCTTTGGTGATGATATTCTTAAATGAACCTCTTTAGCTCCCGCTTCTTTTAGTAATGTTATTAATCGTTTGCTTGTAGTTCCTCTGACTATGGAATCGTCAATTAAAACTATTCGCTTTCCTTCGATGTTCGCCTTTAGGGCATTCATCTTCACATGAACCGAATGCTCCCTCATTTCATGGGTAGGGGCAATGAAAGTACGTCCGATATATTTGTTTTTAACTAATCCTATCTCATATGGGATTCCTGATCCCCTTGAATAACCAACAGCAGAGGGAATTCCTGAATCAGGAACCCCTGTTACGATATCAGCCTCCACAGGATGATTTTTTGCCAAAATCTCTCCTGCTCGTTCTCGAGCTTTATAAATATCGATATCATCCATTTTACTGTCAGGCCTGGCAAAATAAATGTACTCAAAAGAACAAGTAGAGGTTCTTGTTTGTTCCACTTCAAATATGGATTCCACACCTTCTTTGGTGATCATGATGATTTCTCCTGGCTTGACATCTCGAACAAATTCGGCTCCCACAGCGTCAAAGGCACAACTTTCAGAAGACAACAGAAATTGATCGTCTTTTTTCCCCAAACAAAGGGGCCTGATACCATATGGGTCTCTCGCTCCAATTAGGGAATTTTCAGTGAGCATGACGATGGCATAAGATCCTTTAACTGCTTGCATAGCCTCTGTAACCGCTGTCTTGAATCCTCTTTTAGCACTTCTGGCAATGAGATTTAAAATAACTTCTGAATCGGAGTCGGTTTGAAAAACTACACCTCCATCTTCCATCAATTCCCTGACCACTTCCGCGTTTACCAGTGTCCCATTATGTGCTACCGCTATGGTTCCCAGTTTATAATTCACACTGATGGGCTGAGCATTGATTCGTTTGCTGTCTCCTTTTGTAGAATATCTGACATGCCCGATTGCGGAAAATCCACCCATTTCATCCAGTACACCCCTGGAAAAAACTTCAGAGACAAGACCCATATCTTTTTTATATTCGACTGCTTCACCATTTGAATAAGCAATCCCACAGCTTTCCTGTCCCCTATGTTGCAGTGCGAATAATCCGTAGTATGTCATCAAAGATGCATTTTCCTTTATAGAAGAAGTATCCAATATACCAAAAACACCACACTCTTCACGAAACTTGTCTTTTGTCAAATCACAAAACACGTCCTTTCCTGGACTCATATATCCTTTCCCTTTTCAAGCCTTTCCAATAGTTCTTTGTATGTATCGGTTAAATTTCCCAAATTTCTCCTGAACACATCTTTATCCAATTTCTTTCCTGTTTCAATATCCCAAAACCTGCAAGTATCCGGTGATATTTCATCAGCAAGAAAAATTTCACCGTTTTGTTTCCCGAATTCCAGTTTAAAATCAATCACCTTGATTCCCAGCTTAAGAAAAAACGCCTTTAATAGATCGTTGACTTGGCTGGCCACCGAATAAATATGCTTTAATTCATCAAAAGTAGTGATACCCATGGCCACGGCATGATAATCGTTCATCAAAGGATCACCCAAATCGTCTCGCTTATAACTTAATTCCAAAACAGTCACATTTAGTTGTGTTCCCTCTTCCAAACCATAACGCTTAGCCATGCTCCCGGCAGCCTCATTTCTGACGATTACCTCCAGGGGAATAATCTCCACTTTTCGACATAACTGCTCCCTGTCATTGAGTTTTTCAATAAAATGCGTTTTAATCCCTGCCTTTTCAAGCATCTCAAATATAATGGCGGTAATGGTGTTGTTCAACACCCCTTTTTCTGTAATCGTGTCTTTTTTCTCCCCGTTGAATGCCGTGGCATCATCTTTGTAATGTACAACAACCTGTGCCTCAGCATCCGTTTTGAAAATCTTCTTCGCCTTTCCCTCGTAGAGCTGTTCCAGTTTTTTCATGTCTACCTCCGGTGGTTTGGTTTTTGTTTATTTGTTTTATTATTGATAATTGTTAATGATTCTACTTACAAAACATTTTTTTCAACTTATTGCAGTATAATATGAGGTGGGGACAGGTACGATGATTTCCGTATCAGCGGCCCTGTCCCCACCCCTACAATAAGGATTCTATGTTTTCGTTTTCTTCCAAAATCTTTTGCTTCTTCTCTTCACGTTTTTCTTTCAATTTCTCCACTAATTGAGAATCTTTCAGTGATAAAATTTGAATTGCCAAAATTGCAGCATTCTCACCTCTGCCAATACCAACTGTGGCAACGGGAATTCCCGGGGGCATTTGAACGATGGAAAGAAGCGCATCTTCTCCATTTAACGCTGCTTTTACCGGAACACCAATAACGGGTTTCACGGTATGTGATGCTATTACACCGGGTAGATGTGCAGCCAATCCTGCACCGGCAATAAAAACCTCCACACCGGACCCTTCCATTTCATTAATTTTCTCTTTTAACACATCCGGCATTCTGTGAGCGGATAAAATAGCTGGAATGTACTCAATATCATACGATTTAAGCGTGTCCGTTACCTTTTTCATGATTT
>CAZRYM010000055.1:0-12643 GCA_964604305.1 uncultured Thermotogaceae bacterium
CCATGAACCTGAGGATCGCCGAACAGTACCTTGCAGAGTTCGGTAAACTTGCAAAATCACAAACTCGGTCGAATTTCTTGTTCAACACATTTGTCATTTTAGTCTCCTTTCTCACATAATTTTATCCGGTCTTTAAACATATTCGTTATAATTATATCGATAAAAATATATCGATATAAAGTAAAAAAATCTATTAATCTCCTGACACGTTATCCACAACTCGTTCTTCCCCTTCAATTTCCTGATTCAAGTGCTTGCTTAATATCGCCAGAGACATAGCCATGTTTTCATTTTGCACCAACACATCCTCAGGAACTTTCAGCATATAGGGTGAAAAATTCCAAATGGCTTTAATTCCCGCATCGATCATCTGATCACACACCGGTTGAGCACTTTCCTGATTCACAGTGATGATCCCCAGCTTGATTTGCAGCCTTTGAACGAGATTTTTCATGCGTTTCATGGGGAAAACAGCCGTGTTGCCGATGAGCATTTCCGTTTTTATGATTCTGTCAAACCCCATTACGATGTTGATACCGTAATCCTTAAACCCGCTGTAATTAATCAATGCCTTACCCAGATGGCCCACACCAACGATTACAGCATCGTTCATGTTATTGTAGCCGAGAAAATCTTCTAAATCCCTAATGAGTTCTGTTGCATTAAATCCTTTCCGGGGACTGCCTCCGGTTTTGCTGACAATGGCCAGGTCTTTTCGGACCTGTACTTCATTTAAGCGGAAATCCCTTGCAATTGTTGTTGCTGAAACGTACTCTTCATCATAATTACGAAGATAGTACAGGTAGTATGGCAATCGTCTCAATGTCTGAAGCGAACAAGTTCTATTTTCCATGCTCCACCTCCAATCGATAAAATTATATCAAATGGAATTGGTTTTGTCAATACTTCTTGGATTTATTTTATTTGGATTATAGATATTTGCTTAGCATTTTCTTAATAGCACTGATGGATGCCGGTTTAGGAAGATAATCACTCATCCCGGCTTCCATACATTTTTCCCGTTCATCCTTGAATGCCCTTGCCGTTATGGCAATGATAGGAACCTTTTTGTCGATTTCCCTGATTTTCCCGGTGACTTGGTATCCGTTCATTTTCGGTAATTGGATGTCCATTAAAATCAGGTCCGGGTGTTCTGTTTTAAACATTTCCAGACCCGTCTCGCCATCATAGGCGTTGAGGATTGCCAGATTTTTGTTTTCTGTTTTTAGAACTGTTTCCAGATATTGCATGTTGATCCTGTTGTCTTCCACAATCAGGATCTTTTTTTCATCTGTCTTTGGAATAGTATCTTCTGTTGCTATAGTCTCACTCTCAACTTCATACGGTTTCGGGGTAGGATCTTCATATCTGAGTTCCAGTTCAAAAGAAAAAATGCTCCCCTTTCCCACGGTACTTTTTATTGTTAATTGGCTATCCATTTTTTCAAGGAGGCTTTTGGTGATTGCCAAACCCAGTCCCGTACCGCCGTATTTGTGTGTGATCATATTGTTTCCCTGATTAAAGGGTTCCAAAATTTTTTGGACGTGTTCTTCTTTTATGCCAATCCCGGTGTCTCTGACTGAGAAATGAAGCCGCACGCGCTTTTTCCTGACGTCTTCATCCTTTTTTCTTATCATTAATTCAACTTCACCCTCATCCGTAAACTTGACAGCATTACTGAGAAGGTTCAGCAGTATTTGTCTCAGGCGTATGGGATCGGCATAAACGAATTTGGGTACATTTCTGGATATGCTTTGCACCAGTTCTATATTCTTTTCCACAGCCTGGAAATTAAGGATGCTCAGTGCTGAATCGATGATTTCATTCAAGTCAAACTTTTCCATGCGTAATTCAAGTTTTCCCGCTTCTATCTTTGAAAAATCAAGTATGTCGTTGATGATACCAAGTAATGACTTTGCCGAATAGACAACGATATCGTTGTATTCTTTCTGATTTTCACTTAAAGGTGTGGATTTTAACAGTTCGCTGAATCCGATGACACCGTTGATAGGTGTTCTGATTTCATGGCTCATGCTTGCAAGAAAGTCGCTTTTTGCTTTGTTTGCCGCTTGCGCTTCTTCTTTTGCTTTTATAAGGGCTTTTTCTGCCTTCTTTTGTTCAGAGATATCTTCAATGATCCCGATACCCATAACGAAGTTGTCATCATTGTCTTTGATAGAGGTAAAAACACCCCTTACCTGTACCTTTTTCCCGGAAGTAGTGGCGTGGTATTCACCGTTGTAATACCCCTGTTCACCTTTCAGAGAAATTTTGATAGCGGCCACCAATTTTTGATCAGGCAAATTAAGCATGTTCAGCCCAATCAAGAGTTTTCTGGGTGAGCCGATAATGGTTGTAAAGCTGTCATTTGCATCCACAATGACGCCATTTTTGTCAAAATTGATAATGCCTACGGGAGAATATCTGAACATAAGCCTGAATTTTTCCTCACTTTCCCGAAGGGCTTCCTCGTTCTTGATTCTTTCCGTTATGTCTCGTGCGGCTGCGTATATGAGCTTGCCATAGGGACGGGAATGCCATTCGATATAACGGTAAGTTCCGTCTTTGGTTCTGTACCTGTTGACAAAATTCGTAACGAGTTTCTGTTTATCCAATTCTGATAGTGCGTTTATAGTGTTTTCCATATCATCCGGGTGAACAAAGTCCAGGAACTTTCTTTTTTCAAGTTCTTCTACTTTGAAACCAAGTATGGTTTCCCATGCTTTGTTAATTTTGATGAAATTACCATCCATGTCTGCGATGCAAAGGAGATCCAGGTTGATCGAGAAGAACCTTTCCAACTCCTCGCTGGCTTCCTTTTGTTTAGTCATATCCTGATGAGTTCCATACATGAGCAGAGGTTTTCCATCCGGGGTTTTTTCAAATACCTTACCTTTATCAAAAACCCAGATCCAATGCCCTTTTTTGTGTTTCATCCTGAATTGGCATTCGTAAGTATCGGTTTCGCCGGAAAAATGTTTCTCTAAATGCTTCGTACATGTCTTTAAATCCTCAGGATGTGCCAGACTCTGCCATGTTTCTATTGTGGTGGGTTGAAGTTCTTCTTTTGTATATCCTCCCATCTTTGCCCAATATTCGTTGATAGTGATCTCGCCTGTTTGAACATTCCAATGCCAGGTTCCCAATTCAGTCCCTTCAATGGCTAGATCGTAGATGGTTTGGGTTTCTTGGAGTATCTTTTCACCCTTTTGACTCTTATACAGCAAGGCGATCAGTTCTGCAGAAGTGCGCATTCTCTTTTTGGCAATTTCTTCGATATATTTGGGTCTTTTTTTATATTCCTGAGCGTTTTTGCGGAGTACATCAACGCTGATACCATACTTTTCAGAAAGTTCTCTCAGTGTCTTCTCATCTTCGGGGGGATTACCATAACCAACACTCAGTACACCGATGGTTTCGTTTTCGGAGATGATGGGAATGGCATACAGATTGATGCCCCCCTCGCAGCTTTCGTCAACAATCTCATTGTTTTCAAGCGCTCTTTTTGAAAAATCCCAACAACTTTCATGACATAACCATTTCCCGCTTTCAAGAGCCTCTTTGTTTGAACAATTGCCGCAAAGCTTTCTTGAGGATGAATCCATCTTACGGCACCAGCCGGAGGCAAATATTCCCATGGCGTAATCTCCGTTTTTCTCATATACAGCCACTGATGATTCAAGCAAATCTATGGTGTCTTTGGCGATCTTCTTTAGGGTTTCCTTACCAACCGTATCCAGAATGGAACGATCTGTGTTTAGTTGAGAGAGATCCCCATAGTCTTGTTCTTCTGGATCTTGCTTAAGGTCAGGTTCATTCAGCATCCATTTGATATCTTTCAATTCTTTATTTGAGTCATTTTTAAATTCCATTTAATCCCTTCTTATAGATGAGTTCATTCTGTAGGAATATCCTACAATTATCCTGAATATTTTCTTTTTCTATTATATAACATTTTCTTACATATCACCAACCATTTGGATTTATGGAAATTCACATTTTTTTTCATTTGTACAAAATTAAAAAAAATATGGTACAATATGGAAAATTGAAGGAGAATGTATTATGACCAATCTAATTTTCTCTACACTAAAATGGCATCATCATCATAGCAACATTTACAAGTCCGCACCGCCGGATGTTTTGTCGTTGTTATGATGTTGACATAAGGCGAATTGGGTCGGTGCGAAATGCACCGGCCTTTTTTTTTGCCTGAAAAAAGGAGGAACCCATGTACAAAGATACTGTAAGCAATTCCTTTAAATTGGGAAAGGTGGCAAAAATCGTACGGGATATCTTTTATGATCTTGACTATTCCGAAATATTCCTTCCCGCAATGGACAAGTTTTCCCCTGAATTAAGGGGAGGGTTAAAAACAGCTTATAACGATGATTTTTATGTGATAAAACCCGATGTCACCTCCCATCTGCTTTCCTCAATCATCAAAGAGGAGGAACTGAAGGTTTTCTACGTTTCGGAAGTTCTGAACGGAACACCCAAAGGCAGCTGGCAGATAGGTGCGGAATGGATCGGTGGCAAGGTTGAAATAAAAGAAAAGATAATCGAACAAATTTCCACCGTCAAGGCGATATTGAAAAAATTGGGGATAGCTGATTTCATGATCGATATTGGCTCATTGAGAAAATGGCGGGAGGTCATTGTGAAATATGATCTGGATAAGCAATTACTCTATGAGGCCATTGAAAAGCGTAGTTTAAGTGCCATGAGCAGTATGAACATTCCGGAGTCAGCCAGAGGAGAGCTCATGACTCTCTTGCAAAAGAGGGATAAGACCTGTCAGGATGAACGCATTGATTCTATTATCCGGAAAGTAAACGATGACTGTATGATGGTAGATTTTGGCACTCTGAGACATTTTGATTACTATGATGACATTGTGATTGAGATTTACACCCGCAATCACGGGAAGATGATCGGTGGAGGCGGCCAGTACATTAACAAAGAGCAGGACTGTTTTGGGTTTGCCCTTGATTTGGGGATACTTTCCCTGCTTTCTTCTGATTCGCCCAATGCGGTTGAGGAGGCGATTTCTAATGATTAATTTCGTCCTTCCCAAAGGGAGGCTGATGAAAAAGGCATCTGTGATACTGGAAAAGGTGGGAGTTTACGTGAAAGAACCTGAAGACCGGGAGTTGATCGTAAAAGATGACGGGTTTAGCTGGATTTTCTCCAGGGTTTTTGATGTCCCCGTGTTTGTTGAAAATGGAATAGACATGGGAATTTCAGGCAGTGATGTCATCGATGAACTAAGAGCTGATGTCTTTGTTCCACTGGAATTGCCCTTCGGCCAATGCCGCTTAAGCGTCATCACATCAGAAAAAAAAGACCTGAGAATAGAACAGATGACCAATTACCGAATCGCCACAAAATTCCCGAACATGACAAAGGCCTTTTTCGCTGATGCCGGTATAGAAGTCAACGTGATCAAACTCCACGGCTCCATGGAACTGGCACCAAAGATCGGCATAGCAGACGCCATTGTAGACATCGTGGATTCGGGAAACACAATCAAAGCCAACGGCTTAAAGGAAATTTACAAGATAAGAGATGTGGGAGCAAGGCTCATCGTCAACAGAGTTTCCCAAAAGACCAAATTTAAAGAGATCAATGATTTGGTGGACAAAATATCCCGGGTGATTTAAAAAAGTGAGGGCACCCCTATAATAACCCTTACCAATTTCTGTTGTAGGGGTGCCCCTTGTGGGTACCCGGGTTATATAGACATTGTTTCAAAAAAACGTTATTTAAAGCCTAATTTTATTCGGAATTTTCATTGTATTAAAAGCATTTAATTGTATCCATGGGGACAGGAACATTATTTAAATGATTTATTCCTATGAAAAGTGAAGTTTTTCCGTAGGAACACACTTCAAGGTTAAGCTTGCTTAACCACGTATCAAGGGCCCTGTCCCGTGGATTCCTTAAAAAAACAAAAAGAAGGTGAAACCGTGGATCTGAAAAAAACCGTAAGAGAAATTTTGGAGGACATCGAAACGAATGGACTGTCCGCCGTAAAGAAATACTCAACAAAATTCGACAACTACGATGGAGAGCTCGTCTTAAGTAACGAGGAACGGCAAAGTGCCCAATCCGTTTCCAAATTCGACAGAGAAGTCGTGGACAGAATATCACAAAGACTGACAGAATATCATGAAAGGCAGAAAGGAGTCGATGACATCTATCACAAAGGCGATTCCCTCTTCGGGCTGGTAACAAGGCCCATTAACAGGGTTGGCATTTACGTTCCGGGAGGAAAGCCCCTTCCATCCACGCTGTTAATGACTCTCATCCCGGCAAAACTGGCGGGAGTCAATGAAATTGTTGTCTGTACACCACCAAAGGATGGCACGATTCATCCACTCATTATATATATAGCACAAAAATTTGACATAACAGAATTGTACAAAGTCGGAGGTGTTCAGGCAATTGGAGCCATGACATACGGAGCAGGGATGGAGGCGGTGGATAAAATCTACGGTCCGGGAAATGCCTTCGTTAACGAGGCGAAAAGACAAGTCTATGGTGAGGTGGGAATCGACAGTCTGGCAGGTCCTTCCGAGATTTGCGTAATTGCCGATGAGGCCGCAACCCCCGAATACGTAAAAGAGGATCTGCTCTCCCAGCGTGAGCATGGCTCGGATTCAAAAGCGTGGTTGTTGACCACCTCACAAGCGCTTTATGATTATTGCACCGATCCCACCATCAACACCCTTTTGTTTGACGATTTGGAATCGTGTGTGCAAAAGGCGAATAAAATTGCCCCGGAGCATCTTGAGATTATCACAGAAGATCCCATGGTATTGGCAGACAAGATCAATACGGCAGGTGCGGTGTATCTGGGAAATTACACCCCCGTCCCCAGTGCCGATTACTTCCTGGGTTCCAATCACGTACTTCCCACTGGCCGTGCGGCAAGATTCTCTTCCGTTTTGACCGTGGGCGATTTCCAAAGAAAGATGACTTTGGCAAGCCTTTCGAGGGACGAGTTTATGATAGATCGAGAGCTGGGAATCCGAATGGCGACCATCGAGGGATTGGAACATCACAGAAAATCCATGGAGGTGAGAAAATGAACCGAAAGACCTATGAAACGGATATCACGATCACCCGGTCAAAAGAGTTATCCGTTGAAACAAAAGACCTGGTCCTGGATCACATGCTCAATTCGCTGTTTTTTTACATGGAACTTCCTGTTAAGATACAGGCCAAATCAGACCTTCGCCACCATCTTTGGGAAGATAGCGGCATTGCCATCGGAGAATTTCTGGCAAAAGAATTTGACAGAAAGACTATCGCCCGATTCGGTTACGTCATCATGCCCATGGATGAGGCCCTTATTCTGGTTTCTTTGGATGTTTCAAGGACTTATGTCTCCGTTGAATTGGATATCACAGAATCTGAAGAAGGTTTTGAAAAAGGCCTTTTCAGAGAGTTTGTTTTTGGACTTGCCCGGGCTTTTGATACCTGTATCCACATCAGGCAACTGGCAGGGATGAACGCTCATCACATTATCGAGGCATCTTTTAAAGGCTTGGGTAAATCCTTTAAACAGGCTTTAGAACCGACTGAGGGCATCCAAAGTACGAAAGGAAGCCTCTGATGGTGGAAACGGGAGTTATAGACCTGGGGGTGGGAAATTTTGCCAACGTATGCCGTGCTTTAAACGCGGATATGATAAAATCTCCTGAAGAAATAGACAGCTACAAACGAATTGTCCTTCCCGGAGTAGGTTCCTTTGACGGAATTGCAGAGAAGATAGATGGTTACAGGACAGCTGTAAAAGACTACATAAAAAGCAACCGCCCCTTTTTGGGGATATGTTTGGGGATGCAACTGCTGTTCGAAGGAAGTGAAGAAGGGGAAAAAGAGGGGTTGTCTGTTTTTGAAGGGAAGATTGTGAAATTTAACGGGGTCCAAACCCCCCACATGGGATGGAACAGTGTAGCCTTTAAAGAAGAAAGCCTGGCAAGCCAACTGCCAAAAGAGCCGTATTTTTATTTCGTCCATTCATATTACCTGCCCCAAAGGGGAAAGGATTACGAATTCGGCATCACAGAACACGTAGGAGAGCAGACGGTCCGTTTTTGTTCAGCCGTGAAAAAGGAAAATGTAGTAGGCGTGCAGTTTCACCCCGAAAAATCGGCAAAAACAGGGAAGGCATTTTTGAACTGGTTTTTGAAAATGGAATGATTAGAAGAAGGATAAAGAGACATTATTCCAACCGAAACGATTTCAAATATGCGGCCAGACACCCCCATCCGTAGGGGCGGACCGATTTGTCCGCCCGGGAAATTAAGCAAAAGAATCAAAAAAAGGATAAAAAAGGTCACATCCAACAAGATTGATGAAAAGAGTATATTCAAAAAAGAAAAGCGAAAACGCCGCCACCCACCCTGTAGGGGCAACCCTTGTGGTTGCCCGGGAAATTAAGCCAATGTTTCAGCAATTGATAGAATATAAACCGAAAAAGGTTGAAATAATGATTATCAATTCAATAGAGGTGACAAAATGAAAATATATCCGGCTATCGATTTAATCGATAAACAAGCCGTCAGATTATACAAAGGGCAAAAAAACAAGAAAAAGGTATACGGAAAACCCCTTGATATCGCAAAAGAATACGCAAAATATTTTGAATATTTACACATCATCGACCTGGACGGTGCTTTTTCCGGGGAGTCCAAGAATTTGGACGTCGTGAAAGAAATCTATGAAAAAACCGGAATGAAAATCCAATACGGCGGAGGATTAAGGACCCTTGAAGCCATCCGAAGGGCTTATTCATACGGAATCGCAAACGCCATTATCAGTACCAAGGCCTTTGATGAAACCTTTGTTAAAGAACTCACTGCGGAGTTTGATTCTATCACAGTCAGCCTGGACTCACGGAAGGGACAGGTTGCCGTTGAGGGCTGGCTTGAACAGTCGGGAAAATCCCTTAGGGAGACATTCGAAGAATTGAAGTCAAATTTTTCCCGCTTCATCTTTACCGACATTGAAAAGGACGGAACAAACGAAGGAATTTCAGATATCGCTAATTTTTGGTCAGGTAAAGAGGTGATTTACGCCGGTGGTGTTTCTTCTCTTGAAGATATAAAAAGGGCGGAATCCCTTGGGTTTTCAGGAGTGGTCATCGGACGTGCACTGCTTGAGGGTACACTGACCTGTGACCGGTTGAAGGAGGTATAGAAGATGTTGTCAAAGAGAATCATTGCCGCTCTTGACATCAGAGACGGAAGGGTGGTAAAGGGGATCAAATTTCAAGCCATCCGTGAAGTGGGAGACCCGGTTGAATCAGCTGTTGCCTACGAGCAGCAGGGAATAGATGAGATCGTATTTCTGGATATCACGGCATCTCATGAGAAAAGGGGCATATTAAAAGAACTGGCAACATCTGTTGCAAATTCACTTTCCATTCCCTTCACCGTTGGTGGAGGACTTTCCCGGGTGGAGGATATGAAAGAGGTCATTAAAACCGGAGCGGACAAGGTGTTTATCAATTCTGCGGCTGTCAGAGATCATCGGCTCATAAAAGAGGCTTCAAAGGTCATCGGTAGTGCCAATGTCTGTGTGGCGGTGGATGCCAAACGAAAAGGAGACTCCTGGACAGTTTACATCAACGGTGGCAGGCAGGACACCAATAGAGACGCCATCGACTGGTGCTGGGAATGTGAACGGTTGGGTGCCGGGGAGATTTTACTCACATCCATGGATACCGACGGGGTTCGAGAAGGCTTCGATATCCCCTTGACAAAAGAAGTCTCTGAAACGGTGAATATCCCTGTAATCGCCTCCGGTGGGGCCGGGAACGTTGAAGACTTTATGGAGGTGTTTACTGAAACGAAAGCCTCAGCTGCATTGGCGGCTTCCATATTTCATTATGGTACGATTAATATAAAGGATTTAAAGAATGAACTTGAAAGGGCTGGTATAAATGTCAGAAAAGATTGAAAGATTGATAGCAAAGGTGGACTGGGAGAAAGCCGACGGGCTGGTACCGGTTGTGGTTTCGGATACCGAGAAAAACGTGCTCACAGTTGCTTATATGAACAAAGAAGCGTTAAAGCTCACCCTTGAAACGGGTTTTGCCCATTATTATTCAAGAAGTAAAGGACGCATCCGAAAGAAGGGAGAAGTCAGCGGGAACACACAGCGATTGGTGGAGATAAAGGTGGACTGTGATCAGGATGCCTTGTTAATGACGGTCAAACAGAAAGGAACTGCCTGCCATACCGGGCATTATTCATGCTTCTTTGAGACAATCGAGGGTAAGAGAGAGGATCGGGTTGAAGAAATAGACTACTCCCTCAATTATCTGAAAGAGCTGGAACAGGTGATCAAAGAAAGAAAGGCACAAATGCCCGAAGGCTCATACACCACGAGTCTTTTCCAAGAAGGCAGGGAAAAGATCTATAAAAAATTTGGTGAAGAAGCCGTGGAAGTGCTGGTGGCTCAGTCAAGAGAATCATTGGTGTACGAGCTGGGAGACCTGTTCTACCATCTGTTTGTACTATTGGCCTATAACGAGGTTGATTTTGATGAGATTATCAAAGAATTGGCGAAAAGGAGAAAATAATGAGGTTTAGACAAAATATCATAGAGATGGAACCCTACACGGTTCCAAAAAAGCTGCCCCCAATAAGATTGGATAAAAACGAAAGTCCCTTTGACGTACCTGCGGAAATCAAGCAGAAGGTGTTCGAATATTTTCACAATCAACCCTTCAACCGCTATCCTGAGATCGATTCGGGAACCCTCAGGATTGAGATTGCAAAAGACAAGGGAGTTGACCCGGAGCAGGTTTTCATATCAAACGGTGGCGATGCCCTGCTCCCTGAGATCATCAGCCTCTTTGAGGGAGAGGAAGTAGTCACCTTTCAACCCACCTTCTCCATGTACGGCTTTTATGCCCAGCGATATGGTTTGAAAGTGACGGAAGTGGAGTTGGATGAGACCTTTTCCCTCCCTGAGACCTTCAAGCCCGATCCTGAAAAGATGTCACTGGTTGTTATCTGTTCTCCAAATAATCCCACGGGAAACGACATAGAAGAGGACAGAATCCGGAAAATTCTTGATACAGGTGTTCCCGTACTGTTAGACCAGGCGTATGTAGAATTCTCCGAAAAGAATTATTTACCCCTGGTGAATGAATATGATAACCTCATAATCTTGAGGACCTTTTCAAAGGCTTTTGGAATGAGCGGACTGCGCATAGGCTACGCCATCACATCAAAAGAAATCGCAAAGCATTTCAGGCGAGCCCATGCCCCATTCAGCATGAACATCTTCTCCGCCGAAATGGCACTTGAAATGCTTAAAAATGGCGACAAAATAAAAGAAAGCGTGGAATTTATCAAACGTGAAAGAGATAGCATGCAAGATGAATTTCCAGCCCTGACCCCGGTAAGATCAGCCGCAAATTTCGTCCTGTTTAAAACAAACGCCTACGATTTCCTATTCAAAAGGGGAATCGCTGTGAGAAAGTTCAAGGGAAAAATGGATGAATACATCAGAATCACAATCGGGACCCAAGAAGAAAATGAAGCGGTGAAAAAACTCCTGAGAGAATTCGAAACCAAACACCATACCTGGATTCATTAAAAATCCCTCACATTTCTGGTACGGATGTCTTTACATCAAAACCCCCTCTCATTACATGTAACGGTGCCCCTTGTGGGTAACCCATCCTATGAAAATAAAAAAAAGGACACCTGTTTGAAAAAACAAATGTCCTTTTTCTTTTGGTGCCGAGGGCGGGACTTGAACCCGCATGAGGGATCAACCTCGTCGGTTTTTGAGACCGATGCGTCTGCCTATTCCGCCACCCCGGCATTTTTTCAAAAAGCTGGTGGAGTCGATGGGATTCGAACCCACGGCTTCTACCTTGCGAAGGTAACACTCTCCCAGCTGAGTTACGACCCCAACAACAGCGATGTATTATATCACAAAGGAATTATAGGGTCAAGTACATCAAAAGGAAAAGTACGATGTAACAATGTATCAAAAGGACAAGTGTATCTTTCCCTTTGATTTTATCATCTCTTTGCCTTTTTCTTTTTTGTATTCCCCTAAAATTTAAATGAAACACGGACGTTTTTCTCATCCTCATCCCAAAAACAGGATGTACAAACATTCGTGTCCTCAAGCATAGCCAAAAGAGCCCTTGATTTTTCGGAATTGTCAAAAGCAACCTTAAAGGAAACCATATCTGTATCTGTTGCCCAATCAGTGAATAACCCATCATTTTCTTGTATCCAATCAGAAGACATGAACAGCGAAAGCCCTTCAAGGTCCGTGGTCTCATCTTCCCTCACCACATACTCCAACTGAGCCATATAAAGCTCCCGGACGTAATTAAGCACATCCGTTACCTTCGCCTGGTTTAAAGCATTAAAGGCTATTGGAACCAGCGTTCCGGAAATCACGGAGATAACCCCGAGAACGATGAACAATTCTATAAGAGTAAAACCTTTTCTTTTCTTCATTTCAATCACCGCACTCTTCATCCTCCCCTACAAAAATTTAACCAATAATTTGCGACAAAATCTCTTCCGCCTGCTCCCGATACTCCGGGGTGAGTAATTCAATATTCACGTCTATGAAATCATACCATAAATCCGGC
>CAZRYM010000056.1:0-12595 GCA_964604305.1 uncultured Thermotogaceae bacterium
AATAAAAACACTTTATTAATGTTTTAATATTTATTTTTCTTCCGATTGATCATTTGTAAGTTGAACGTAGAAGGTACTTCCAATCAACCATTTCGACTCAAACCAGACTTTATACCCGCTGATCTCACACAGGTATTTGACTAAAGGGAGGCCAAGCCCTGAGCCTTGGGCATGTTTGAAGGATTCGGTACCTCTGAAAAAGCGTTCGAAGACTCTGATTCTTTCCTCTTCTCGAATGCCTATTCCTGTATCTTTGACCGTTATAAGCTGTTCTGAAAAGGTGCATTCAATGGTTGATTCAAAATGAGAATATTTGATGGCATTTGAAATGAGATTTCTGATGATGGTGTAGATGATGAATCGGTCGGCCTTGATGGTTTCTACCGAGCAGTTCACCTTTACTTTTATATTTTTTGCTTCTAGCTTCTTTTGATAGTCGGATAAAACCTCCTGGATTACTTTAATAGGTTCGAAGATTTCGTATCTCTTGGAGTAACTACCGAATTCTGCTTGAGTTAACAGGGAGAGCTGAGAAATGATCTTTTCAAGTTTATTTAATGATTTCAGTGTTTTTTCAATCTGTTTTTCACTATTTGGATCTTTAACTGACGAAAAATCCTTAAGCATCTGGACATTTCCCAATGCTACCGAAAGGGGTGTTCGCAATTCGTGGGAGATGGACATTACTACATCTGATTTTACCTTTTTTAGATGTTCTTCCTGGGAAAGGTCGATTACAAACAGAAGTTTTGTTTGGGAGTTATAGATGATCTTTGAATATTGGGAAACGTCATTTAAAAAGTAAAGATTCGTTTTTGTTTCAAAATCCTGTGACAGAATAATACTACGTGTTAACTGATCAATTTCATCAAAACTGATACATGTAAAGATATCGTGATCTTTCTTAAACCCCATATCAGAAGCGCGTTGATTGAATTCCTTGACGGTCATATGCTCCATTCTGACAACACCGTCTCGAATTGAATCCAGGGCGTTCAATCTCATGTCATCTTTTCTCCTGCCTTTTTGTTGAATTTGTAACCGGCATTTCTTATCGTTTTGATCCATTCTTTTCCAATCTTGTTTCTGATGGCGCTCACGTGGACATCAATCACCCGGTCGCTTATATAATCATCATCATACCATATTCTATCGATTAATTCACCTCTTGAAAAAACTTTTTTAGGATGAGCGGCAAGCAGATAAAGGATTTCAAATTCCTTTACAGTCAAGTCAAGATTTTCCTCGTTCATTGAGACTTCGTAGTTTTCAGGATTGATCGTCAGTGTACCGAAAGTCATGGTTTTGTCATCATGGCTGATTCTTTTCAACAAGGCTCTCACACGTGAAACAACCTCTCTCGGGTTAAAGGGCTTTGAAATGTAATCATCTGCCCCGGAATCGATACCAAATATCTTGTCCCTGTCCGTCCCCCTTGCTGAAATGACCATAATCCCCAGAGAAGGGAATTTTGAGCGGATATATGGGATTTCATCTATGGAATCCCCATCCGGCAGCATGATATCCAACAGAATAATATCCGGTTTTGACTTCTCAAGTTCCAGAATCATCTCGTGAAGGTTTTGTGCTTCTTTGATTTCATAATGTTCCACTAAAAGATAAGTCTTTAATATATCTCGAATATCTGAATCGTCTTCCACGATAAGGATGGATGACATGGTATTCACTCCTTTCTCTCACCTTCACTGTTTTTGCTTTTCATCTGCTTGATGACCGGTTTCAATTCATTTCCGGTTTCGATATAGTAAATCTCAGTGCATAGGTTTTTCACATGGTCGGCGATCCGTTCCACGTCTCTGGCCATGAGGGTGTATAGTATAACCGATTCGGCGTTGATTGTTCCGGCTTTATTCAATTCAATCAGTTTCTGATTAAACACATTTTCCAGTTTATCCACTTGCTTATCACGGATAAATATTTCTTTCACAAGGTCTATGTTTTTGTCTCCAAAGGCGTTAAACACATCTTTTGTCATATCAATTGAAATGCCAATCATCTCTTTGAGTTCTCTTGGGGGATCGTACTTTTCCCGGATACTCTTTATCGCCAATGTCTTTTTTGCAATGTTATGGGCCAGATCAGCTATTCTTTCAAGGTTATTGGCAAATTTAATCATAGTGATGACATATCTCAAGTCTTTGGCCATAGGTGTGAAACGAGCGATGATTTCATACACCGTTTCCTCTATTTTCCTGTTGAGATCATCGATGGGATCATCCAAATCCATCACTCTTTTTGCAAGTCTCTCATCTCCATCTTCTATGGATTGAACTGCCATTTTGTAAAGCTGAAGAACCAAAGAAAGCATCTTTGAGATCTCTGCCTTTAAAAGCAGCGTTTGATTTTCGTAATGTATTCCATTAACCATAATATTCCCCCTAACTAACCTTTCCCGTTAAATATTCTTCAGTTCTGGAATCTGCCGGCTGTTTGACAATAGAAGAAGTCAATCCGTATTCAACAAGATCACCCTGAAACATGTAGATCATGTAATCCGAAATTCTGACGGCTTGAGCCAGATTATGCGTTACGATAATAATTGTATAGGAGCTTACCAATTCTTCTACCAGATTTTCTATGTGCTTGGTTGCAATAGGATCAAGGGCTGAAGTGGGTTCGTCAAGTAATATAACCTCCGGATCCACTGCTAAGGCCCTGGCTATACATAATCTCTGTTGTTGCCCTCCGGAAAGACTCCAAGCGGATTTTTTCAAATCATCTTTTACTTCATCGAAAAGAGAGGCCTGTCTTAGAGACTTTTCAACAATCTCATCCAGATCTGCCTTTTTCTTGGTCCCATGAAGCTTTGGTCCAAAGGCGATATTATCGTATATGGACATGGGAAAGGGCGTAGGCCTTTGAAAAACCATTCCTACCTTTTTCCTGAATTTTGTCAGATTAATCTCTTTGGAATAAACATCTTTATTTTCAAATAAGACCTTTCCCTGCGTCCTGTAAATGGGTATCTCATCGTTCATTCGGTTGATGCTTCTTAAAAGCGTTGATTTTCCACAGCCTGAAGGTCCGATGATTGCCGTTATCTTATTCTTTTCAAAGCCGACGGTGATATCCTTAACCCCGACTTTTTCCCCATAAAAACCGGAAAAATCTTCAACTTGTATGAGCGGTTCTTTTGATTTTTCTTTCATTAAATTATTCCCTCCATCACCTATTTTATACTATTCATTTCAATTTTGGGTCGCCACAAGGATTTCCCTTACGGTTTGTTTTAACCGTTTTTTGTCAATTGGCTTTACTAAGCCTTTTTCTCAAGGCAAATGCCAGTGAATACAGGATTAACACAAAGATCATCAGAACAGATATGGTTCCCTTGGCCATCCATTGTGCACTTTCTCCATAAGCCATGGTGATGTAATAAATATGTGTGGGCATTGTCATGGTAGGATCGAAAACCGTTGACGGCATGGATGTCGCATAAAAAATCGCACCTGTTAACAATACCGGTGCAGTTTCTCCGATAGCCCTTCCCCCACCAATGAGAATTGCCGTTAGAATCCTGAGTTTTGCGTAGGGGATCAGCACTTTAAAAATAACCTCAGTCTTGTTGGCGCCTAAGGCGTAGGCAGATTCTCGGATAACCCTTGGAATAGAACTCAAAGCCTCCTGAACGGCAGATGATATAACCGGCAATGTCATAATAGCCAAAGTCAGACTTCCTGAGATGATGGATGTCCTGAACCCAAATGCGATGGAAAACAACGCTAATCCAAACAATCCGTAAACAACCGAAGGAACTCCGGCCAATGATGTAATAGCTGTTAGTATCAGTTCAGCAAGTTTTGAATTTCTGCCATATTCCGAAAGGTAAATACCCGTCATTAAACCTATGGGAATGGCGATGAGTAACGTTAAACCCAAAATATAAAAACTACCAATAATAGCCGGTAATATTCCTCCGGAAGTCATTCCCTGCAGCGGGGGTTTTGTGAAAAAATCCCAGCTAAAGTAACGCATACCGTCAAAGATTGTGGCTGCAAATATTGTTATTACAACAAAAAAAGCCAAATAACTGATAATTCTGAAAATACTTGATACGATCAAATCTCTTTTCATCAAATCATCCTCTACACTCACACATGTCTGTTTTTAGAGATGATCACTCTGGCTGTTATGGTCAGCAAGAATGAAAATACAAGCAAGATTAAACCGCAAAAAAACAACACCGAATAGTGAACACTTCCGGTTGCCACCTCTCCCATCTCACTTGCAATGGTCGCTGTAAGGGGTTTTGCAGGATCAAACAACGATCTGGGTATAATCGCCGCCCCGCCTGCCACCATCAACACAACCATGGTCTCTCCTATGATTCTGTTTACGGTCAAGATAACAGCATTTAAAATTCCGGATAAGGCTGCTCTTGAAACAACCTTAAACCCTGCGGTAAATCGGGTGGATCCCAGTGCAAGAGATCCTTCCTTTAACGATCTATCTACCGCTTGCATGGCTTCCTGCATAAGAGAGGCCGTGTAGGGAAGGGATAAAATTGTTAAACCAAGTGACGCGATTAAAATATTCTCCGGCGTGTAAATGCCAAATTTAAAAGATAACGGAGCCACATACACTAGCATGAAAGCCCCTATGATGACCGATGGGACACCTGAGAGAAGATCTATCGCCGATTTGATAACTCTTACTTCCTTCTCAGAAGCGTATTCGAACAAAAAAAAGGCTATTATATATCCCAAAGGCAATACAAACAAAGCTGTTAATCCTGTTATATACAAAGAACCAACCACCATAGCCAAAAGACCAAATTCAGGATCATTGGCATTGGTCGGATACCAGTAAACACTTGTAAACAACTCTGCCCCGACATTTGTCAGGGCAGGCATTGATTCTTTAATGATGAAAGAAGTCAAGATTACGAGTATAACGATACCGGAAAATGCTATCATATTTATCAGTGTGGTGTTGATGTTATATTTTAAAGTCCTTGCGGTCAAACCCTTTCACCATCCTTGATCATCTTTAGCGACTAACTGTATGGATTATTTACCGTATGCGCCTACATACCCGGCTAGACCAACCAGTTCCTGTCCTCTTTTGCTCAATCCGAATGTGATATAGCGTTTCTTATCTCCTGTTTCAGGGAATCCATCTGTTGCGTCTACCCACATGAACAGGGGTCTTGAAAGGTAGTATTCACTGGTAAGGATTGTTTCTAAGGTAGGCATAACGCCTTCTAAAGTCAGAACTTTTACCTTGTCATTTACATAACCGTATCCGGTATAGGCGATGGCGTAGGGATTCTGAGAAATACTGTCAATTTCAAGCTGTGTGGATTCAACCATTCTGGCCCTTGGATCCATTCTGTCTCCATCCAGTATTTTACCTTCAAAAGTTTCGTAAGTTCCGGAAGCGGTATTTCTTGTGTAGAATATGATTGGCTGATTGGGAAGATTTGGGTCTAATTGTGACCATCTGTTGATTTTTCCGGTGTAAATGCCTTTCAACTGTGCAACCGTGATGTTATCCAGTTCGTTGTTCTTATTAACAACTATTGCGATACCATCATAAGCAACAACAAAAGGAATAAAGTATTTGCCTTCTTCATGCATTCTCTGAAGTTCTTTGTCCTTTAACCATCTGCTGGTGTTTGCAATGTCGGCTGTTCCGTTGAAAAGTGCTGTAAATCCTGTTGTTGATCCTGCACCTTCCAGGGTTATTTCGATATCAGGGTACATTTCCTTTAATTCTTCAATCCAAAGTTGTGAAACCGGGAATACCGTGTTTGATCCCTTAATAGCCATCGTTCCGGCAAATCCAACAAAAGCAATTGCGATAATCAACGTCACTAATAATACTTTTTTCATTTAAAACCCTCCAGTTTTTTGAAAGTGTCTTTCCTTTTCACACTGACAGTTTAACCGGAGAATTTTCACTGGATATTTTGTTTTATTAAGAAATGTGAAGGGTATTATTCAAACATTCCGATTACGAGATTTCCCGCCACTTCTTTCCGATACTCTGCACTGGCCCTTACATCTGAAATCGGTTTAACAAGCGTTTTTGCCTTTTCCGAAAGAATCGTTGCAGTTTCCTCGTTGAATGCCATGCCAAGAGACATCGCCTCAACCTCATCTACTCTGAAAACGGTAGGTGCGATGGATCCGAAAGCCATTCTCAGATTTAAAAACATTCCTTTTTTTAGGGTATATATGGCACCCATACTTGCGATAGATATAGCCATTGCCTTTCTCTGTCCTACTTTTTTGAAATAATGCACGCTTTGATTTGGACATTTTGGGATGATGATCGAATGGAGATATTGACCCTTTTCAAGTGTTGTTTGTCCGGGGCCCTTTATAAAATTATCAATTCTCACCGTTTTTTCACCCCTTTTAGATCGAAGAACCAACAGGGCGTCTAATAAATACAGTGCAAGAACACCGTCTCCGGCAGGAGATGCATTGACAATATTTCCGGCAAGAGTTCCCCGGTTCCTAATCTGTGTGGACCCGATTTCCCTTAAAGTCTTTTGTAAAATCGGAAACTGGCTTTTTACGATGTCATGAGAGAGTATTTGAGAATAAGTTGCCCTTGCAAGAACTCTTAGAGCATCACCTTCATCGATTAGTCTATCCAGATGTTTTATTTTATCCAGACTGACAATTTTGGTTGCATCCAGTCCTTTAACACGATTACGAACAACAAGATCCGTTCCACCGTTTAAGATGATGGAATTATCATCCAATTGTTCAAAAAGTTCTTCCTCATCTCTTGGAAATACCATCTCAAAATTCATTTTTTCACCTTCAATTATTTTTTCCTCTATGACTTGTTACCCAGACTAATTCCGTTTCTCTCTAAAACGGTTAATACCTTTTCCTTGTCAATAGGTTTTGTTATATAATCATCGCATTTGTTTTCAAATGATTTGACCACTGTATCAAAATCAGAAAGTGCCGTGGTCATGATTATCTTGCATTTTTTAACATCTTGATTTTTTTCATAATCACGGATGTCGTTTAACAGTGCCTGACCATCTTTTTCCGGCATCATGATATCCAGAAAGATATAACTATAGGGATCTGAAGATTGATGCGCATCGATAAACTTTTTCCATCCTTCTTCTCCATCATTAGCTGTATCACAGTCAAAGAATTCTTTTACAAAATAATACAAAATATTGACAGATACACTATCATCTTCTACAATCAACGCCTTCATTCATATCACTCCCTGTCTAAAGATTAATGGATTCTCTTAATACTAATTAAGACGTACCTATATAATACCATTTTTTTAAAAGTTTTTTTTCTCATTAGAATCAGGGTGTATAATACAATTCGATAAAAACTTAAGGGACGTGGCACATGATTACTTTTTTTGAAAAAATACTGTATTTTTTACCTTTTATTATTTTATTCATGGTTTGCACGTTGTTTTTCATGCTTTCTTTAACAGTATTTGGAGAAGGTACTGTATTATCACAAATTTCAGGATTTTTAATTCAAAACATCCCGACAGCCATACTGATTGTTTTGATATTTTTATCGAAAAGCTATCCTAAGCTTGGAGGAACAATCCTCATCATGATTTGGCTTTTCTTTTTAATCTTTTTCCACGCCTATCAGAATTTATCGATATTTATCATGATCTTCCCAATCTTAATCGCAGGTTTTTTGTTTTTCATTCAAAACAAATTTTCCCATTGAGTCAAATTAACTCGATCATTTTGTTCTTTCCCATCATCTCTTCTGTTTTGGGGCCATAGGAGATATAATTAATTTTAACACCCGTTTTTTCTTCAATAAACGTCATGTACTTCAAGAAATTGATATGCTGTGTATTCGGCCATCCTTTTAAACTTTCATAAACCGGTTTTGCCACAAAAAAATCATACGAAGAAGAGGGAACCTCTTTAATTTTTCCATTCACATCATATGCAACACAGATCTTGATCTCATCCATTCCGTTGAGAACGTCTGCCTTCGTGATAACGAATTCTGTGAGTCCTGATCTCAATCTTGCATATCTCAATGCCGGAAGATCAAGCCATCCCACTCGTCGCGGACGTCCCGTTGTGGCACCGTATTCATTTCCCTTTTCCCTCAATTCCTCAGCCTTTTCCTCGTTTTTTTCCTCAGTGGGATAAGGTCCTCCCCCGACTCTTGTAGTATAGGCCTTTAAAACTCCCATAACAGAATCCAGTTCGAATGTTGAAAATCCCACCGCAGATACTCCATGCGCCATACACGAACCGGATGTCACAAATGGGTATGTACCAAAATCCAGATCAAGAAGAACTCCCTGAGAACCTTCAAATAATACTGTTGTGTTTCGGAAAACATCCGCCATATCCACGGCACTTGCGATGTTTACGTTCATCTGCTCCAGCTTTTTTCTCAGGTTGATTAAATATTCAAATACATCTTTATAATCAAGTTCAAGTTGTTTATTGTACATCTTCATCTTCAGCTTGAACGAACTTTTCAACCTTTCCATCAGCATTTCTTCATCCAAAAGATGGTAAAACTTAATCCCCTCCCTGGATACTTTATCCGTGTAGGCGGGACCAATTCCCTTCTTTGTAGTGCCAATAGGGTTATCCCTCCAGCTTTCTATAATGGCATCCTCTTGTTTATGCCAGGGCAGGACCAGAAAGACTTCCCTGTCAATGTGAATCCTTGACGAAAAACCGGGATAATCAGCCTCAATGATTTCTATTTCTTTGATCATCTGTTCCAGATCAATGACCATACCGGCACCTAAAAATGCCTTTGAATCACTGTCCGGTGAAATGGATGGCAGTATGTGGTTTACATACTTTTTCCCATCCACATAAATGGTGTGTCCGGCATTTGCACCACCGGAGAATCTCACATTCCATTCATAATCTTTGGCAAAATAATTAACAACTTTTCCTTTGCCTTCATCTCCCCATTGTGCTCCTACAATTGCGAGTCTCTTCATTCTATGACCTCCAAAAATACTGATATCACACTAACATTAAAAGGCGCCACCGCCGCCTCCACCTGAGCCTCCACCGGCTCCACCGGCTCCACCGGAAAAACCTCCTGAACCACCTGATGATGACTTGGCAACAGTTTGTAGTGCCACATTTCTAATAGAGCCTATGTTATAACCCAAACCATAACCATAAGCTCCGTAAAGAAGACCATGATTGGATTGACTTTCCCATTGTTCTTTTGGAACCAGTTTTTTCAATGCTGCTTCAACCTTATCCGCAATACCAAAGGCAGTTGCATATACTAAATACTCCTCCCAAACAATAACAGAATCAGGGGGATATTCAGACATGAGTGAGAATTCCTCTAAGAATTTCTTTAGATTGATCCACTTTCTATAATAAGTCAACCCTTCTTTCGTCCATTTACCAAAAACATCTTTTGGAAGGAAAAGAACAATCATGGCGGTAAATAAATAACAGGCTGATAATATGGCAGCCAATACTTGAAGATCTCCCGTGGGAGGGGCAATCATAACAGGCGTCAGAATAACCCCACCTATCACTAAAAGAATACCAAGCAATATGGCAAATGCGTAACCGGTTGTTTTAAAATACCCTCTGTCTTTCACATCGTCCTTGACAATACTCTGATAAGCACTGTATTTTGAATTGAAGGCTTTTGCCTTACTTTCGCTTTTTCTCAATGTCTTCTTTAAATCTTTAAAATCAAGTTTATTGTCAACAGAATACCCTTTTAGAAAATTAAAGAAATACACTTCACTATCGGATAGATCAGATCCGGTTTGTTCTTTTTTAAAGATAACAAAATCTGCGGCTTTACTTTTATCTGTCTGTTCAAAAGTAATATAGTCTTTTCGATACAAATCCAACATAACTGCTGAAATACCATTGTTATCAACATTTCCAATTAAATTGACAACAGCCGAATTGACAAAGTCCGGTGAATCTTTTGTAGGCAATTCCCTCTCGTAAATTCCCTGATACTGTATTTCAGGTTCTTTTCCAAAGATTCTGAAAACGAGAATTAACAATGCCAAAATAATGAAATAGACAATAATCGGTATGATGATTTTAAACATTCGCTGTCTGTTGTAAGCATTTTCTTCTTTTGATATGGCCTTCAAATCCAACGAACTGTTTGTAACAGAAAATTCCATATCAGCCTGTGGTGCAAAGACCATTCTTGTTTCAGCAAAGGCATAAGGGGGCAAACTCTCAATCGAAAACTCAACCGTATTTCCATTTTGGTTGACGCTTGCCTTTGGATGCGTGTAAATCTCCGTAGGCGTCATGTTACCGGGTAGATTGAAAACTGCCGTCAGATTCTTAACTGGAGCATCCCAATCGGGACCCCAAAACTGTCTGAATATCTGAGTACAATCATGCCCGTGTTCCACAACATATTTGGCTACATAACTTACATGAAGGGTGTATTCTTTCCCGTCAGGATTCAATTCTTGTGAGGATCCGTAGGGCACAATCCATACTCTGGCTTCAAATTCATTCTCTGTGTTTTTTAAATATTGAACATACGCATCCTTATCCTCCTCCACCCATATTCTTACATTACTGATTTTGACATATCTGGCCGGAGGAATGTAACGGTATAAACCCCTGAAGGGTTTTCTCATATCATATTTAATCACTTCATGAACTTCAACTTCTCCGGTTTCTTTCACCGTCTGTTCAATTCTTGCTGATTCAATGGTATACTTGGAAGATGTAAACCACTCACCATAATGACCGGTTAAAAACTGTACCGCCATAAATATCACAAAAGCAACAACACATGCAATAATGACCCTTCCCACATTTTTCATCAGAAAACCTCCAACCATACGTTCAAAAATTGAAAAAAAGAAGACTTTTCTTCATCTTTTGACAAAAAAAAGGCATGTTAAAAAACCTCCGTCGATTATTTGCCAAAGCATTTCTCTACACGCTGATTATATCAGTATCATAGGATTTAAACAAACTTTTTCTCTGTAAACACGTTTAATGGCTCACTTTTTTGATTCAATCACATTTAATACGGTTTATGAATTGTTTTGTTTTCTGTTATCACTACTTATTATACATCACTACCGCTTTTTTCAACGAGTTGTTTGTTGACCTAATAAGTATTCTATGTTTTTAATAGTAAAGAGAATACTATATATACAATGAAGAAAATAAAACAAACAACGTCTATATACCCATACAGGGTATAAAAGGGGGAATTACATTGCAAGGAAGTCTTCAAATAACAGCCACCGTAAGTTTTATAGCTGCTTTTACAGGTGGCATATTGAGTTTTTTCTCACCATGCATATTTCCCGTACTTCCGGGATATATTGGATTTTTAATGGGTGATACAAAATCACAGTGGACGAAAATTATCAAATCACTGGGTTTCATTCTCGGATTAAGTATCATCTTCATTACGTTGGGGGCTTTATCAGGATTAATAGGTGCTGCATTGTCAAAATTTCAGTTTTGGATATCTTTCTTTGGCGGTATTTTTATCATAATACTCGCCTTATCTTATCTCAATTGGATCAAATTACCTTCATTCACGATCTTTAAAAAGCAAAACACACAGCAAAAAGCGACTGGTTTTTGGAGCGCAGTATTGCTTGGAGTCCTGATTTCATTTGTGTGGGTACCGTGTGTTAGCCCGGTATTGGGATCAATACTCGTCATTGCAGCTAACTCTACAGATGTGCTTAAGGGAACTGCACTTTTAACAGTCTACTCACTGGGAATGGGTATACCCTTATTCTTACTTGCCATGTTTGTTGGAGTAGTCTATAAATACATGCCCAAAATCATGCAATATGAAAGTCTGTTGAAGAAAATCGGAGGTGTATTACTGCTTGTTGTGGGCGTCTTAATGATGACTGGACAACTCAACAATTTGCAGGTATAATGTATTCCCCATGATCTTTTCTCCTGTGGTTAGTATTTTGATGCTGGTTACTTTTTTATGGTAAAATATAGCAAAGAAAAATATTCAACAGGAAATGATAAGCATGAAAAGATATTTATTTGAAACAATACGTCAATTTCTAAAAAACAATACAAAGTATGATGAGAATGAATTTTTATATTTTTTAGCAAAAAAGAATTTTCCGAAGTTTTTTCTATTCACTATATTTGCTATTTGTGTTTTATTGCTTAGTTTAGTGTTAGCTGAATTGAACAATGAGTATGTTGAAATTATCTGGGCTCACTCAATAATTTTAATCTTTTCGGTTACCTGGGTAGCTGTTCTTAATTCCCAAAAAAACAAATTAAAGAGAAGTTTTAGTTGGTTATTTCTTATACCGGTTATCGTTTATTTAACTTACAGCAGTTATTTGCTTGGCCATTATTCCTATCGAGCGATTTATTTTTCTGCTTATACAGCAGTAATTTTTATTATAGCCGTCATCTATACCGCTAAATGGCAAATCACTGCATTGATCTATCTGGGGAGTGGTGTTTACATTTATTTTTTCACTCCATACGGAAAAACCGGTCCCTCAAGCTATACATCGTCAAATATTATGACTGTGTGTATTATCCTTTCAACTGCCTGGTTTATTTCGAGAGTCATTTACATCATTTATAAGAATGAATTTGAATCAAAAATAGAGA
>CAZRYM010000057.1:0-12592 GCA_964604305.1 uncultured Thermotogaceae bacterium
AAATCGTTCGTTTTTCACTGTTATCTGATCAAAATTCGCTTTTCTTGTTACATTTTTAGGGTTTAGAGTGTCCAAAAGTTCTGTTTTATAGCAGATAAGAAATCTAAAAACAAAGGAGGAGTGTGTTATGAAGAAATGGGTATTGGCAATGGGTTGTTTGTTAATGATCCTGATAACGACTGCTGTATTTGCAACACCGGAAATGGTCCTGGTAAAGGCAGGAACCTTCCAAATGGGAAATACCAGAGGAGACATTGAAGGTTCGGAAAATGAAAAACCTGTCCACTCGGTAACACTGACCTATGATTTTTACATTGGCAAATACGAAGTCACTTTTAATGAATACGATGCCTACTGTGAAGAGAACGGACGAAGCCAAAAGAGGGACAAGGGATGGGGAAGAGGACAAAGACCCGTTATTTACGTTAATTGGAGCGAAGCCATCGCCTATTGTAATTGGCTAAGCGAAAAAGAAGGGCTGGCAAAGGCTTATGATAGTGAGGGGAATCTGCTGGATAAAAATGGAAAACAGACAACAGACATCACAAAAGTCCAGGGGTACCGACTTCCAACCGAAGCGGAATGGGAATATGCAGCGCGAGGGGGGCACAAAAGAACCGAAGACTTCAAATATGCCGGGAGCAACAACTTTGAAGATGTAGCCTGGGGCAAAACAATGTTTGGAGAAGACACAAGCAAATCAACCAACGAAGTGGGACAAAAGGCACCCAACGAACTGGAACTCTACGACATGAGCGGAAATGTATGGGAATGGTGCTATGATTATTGGGACAGCAATTACTATGCACAAGGAGATAAGACAAATCCAACGGGCCCTGAAAACCCTACCGGTAAGGCGGGTTATCGGATTTCGCGAGGTGGTGCCTGGTATTTCTATGACGTGGATTCCAGAGTGGCAAAGCGCTTCGACTGCCACCCAAATCTCAGTAGTTTCAGCAACGGCATGCGTTTAGCCAGGACGGGTGATTGATTTGATATAATCTGAATACTTAAAAGGAGGGAAGCTTACTTGGAGGAACCAAATTTACTTGGCTTTGATGCCCCTTGATGAAAAAGACCATCGGACTGTTGGCACATGTTGATGCGGGGAAAACAACGCTTGCAGAACAATTGCTTTACCATACAAACACCATCCAAAAGCGGGGTAGAGTGGATCACAAGAATGCCTTTTTGGATACGCATGCAATCGAAAAAGACCGTGGCATCACCATTTTCTCAGATCAAGCCGTTACAGTTTATAACCATTCGGTTTATTATCTCATAGATACTCCAGGCCATGTGGATTTCTCTTCGGAGATGGAACGGTCCATCCGTGTGATGGATTATGGCATCGTTATCATCAGCGGAGTGGAAGGGGTTGAAGGACATACCGAAACCGTTTGGCGTTTGCTGAGAAAGCACCGCATCCCCACGTTTTTCTTTATCAATAAAACCGATCGGAACACGGCAGATGTAAACAACGTCTTGAAACAAATCCAAGAAAACCTGACCCATGATGTTTGTGACATCACTTACTCTTTCGAAGAAGATAAAATACAAAACGAATTACTGGAATTTCTGGCAGAAAGGGACGAAAAACTTCTGGAAAGCTATCTGTCCGGTGACAACAATTATGATTTTTGGTTAAAAGCCTTGAGGAAGATGATAAAGCAAAACCGGCTTTTTCCTTGCTGTAGCGGCTCTGCTTTACAAGATACAGGCATTGTAGAATTTCTGGAAAAACTGGATTTGCTCACTGAAACCAGTTATTCTAAGAACGAGGAATTTTCCGGAACCGTTTACAAGATTCGCCATGATGACAATGGGGAACAGTTAACCTTTATAAAAGCTTTAGCCGGAAAATTAAACGTCAAAGATGCCATTTCCTATCCCTATAGAGAAAAAACCATCACAGAAAAAATCAATGAAATTAGAATTTACAATGCCGATCAATATCAGCCCACGGATACGGTTTGTGCCGGTGATCTTTTTGCAGTAACCGGATTGGCAAAGGCTTCCGTTGGCACGGGCCTTGGAGGTTTAAAAGAAAAAGCAGTCTATGAAATGATACCAACTTTACAGTCAAAAGTGGTTTTTGATCCGGATATGGACCCAATGGTTGTTTTAAAGGTCTTTAAAATCCTGGATGCCGAAGACCCCGCCATGAATGTCACCTGGGAAGCCAATGCCGGAGAAATCCACATCAAAGTGATGGGACTCGTTCAACTGGAAGTCCTGGAACGCCTCGTCAAAGTCCGGTTTGGATTTTCTGTCTCCTTTGAAAGCCCCCGTATTTTGTACAAAGAAACCATCGAAAACACCGTTACGGGATACGGCCACTTCGAACCTTTAAAACACTATGCAGAAGTCCACCTTAAACTGGAACCGGGAAAACCCAACTCCAAGATCACCTTTGAAAATGCCTGTCATCCGGACAAGCTTTCAGTTGGCTATCAGAACCTAATACGTCAGCACTTGCTTGAAAAAGAACACCATGGCATGCTTACCGGTTCACCATTAACAGATATTAAAATCACTCTATTAACGGGCCGAGCCCATAACAAACACACCAGTGGAGGAGATTTCAAAGAAGCCACATACAGAGCACTTCGACAGGGTTTGGAAAAGGCACAAAACAAGCTCCTTGAGCCTTATTATTCATTCAAGATTCAAGTCGAACTCAATCAAATGGGCCGAGTTCTCTCGGATATCCAAAAAGCCTCTGGTGTTTTTGACTCGCCAACTACAGAAGGAAACAGAACCATCATCACCGGCAAAGCCCCGGTGGCAACCTTTATGGACTATCCCACTCAACTGGCATCTTTCATACAAGGCAGAGGATTCATCAACCTGGTTTTTTCCGGATACGCCCCTTGCCACAATGAACAAGAAATCATCGAAAAGACCAACTACAAGAAAGACGCCGACCCGGAATATACCTCATCCTCCATATTCTGTTCAAAAGGCAAAGGCTACACCGTTCCCTGGGATCAAGCTGAAAGTGAGATGCATTGTCTTTGAACTCGACTGGTCCATAGCTTGCGGCTACTTTTGCTCATAAAAACACTTTCACCTAAATGGAAAAAAACATTCTTAAAAGCTTTATTAATTAGGACTCTGAGTTATTTATCAAACCCAATATGGCATATAACAAACGGGAAACCACAATATATACTTGTCACAAGCCTTAGGGTCGGTTTCTTTTTTAAAAGTTAGAAAAAAAGCGAAAGAAACAACACCGTCACTGTTAACACCATTACCATCACGTTGATAATCATCATCCATTTAGAAACCTTGAGATTTTTATCCAGGGCGTTCTTTTCATCTGCAATAGTCTTTTGGACTTTCAGCTGCTCCTGTTGTGCTTCTTCAAGATTAGTCAATTTATTTGCGATGTCGCTTTTTGTTTGTTCGATAAACCCTTCCAATTCTTGGATACCTGTATCCTTTTGTTTTAAAAGTGTTTGCTTGCCACCTTCCAAAAACTCGTGAAGTTGTTCCGTTGTTTGATCCACTTTTTCCATCATATCTTTTTCAGATACTTTGATCGTTGCTTTTATGCGATCCATTTCATCAGCAGTCAGGGTATTAATCTGTTTTTGATACGCTTCCTTAAAAGTTTGAATCGTTTGTTCGAAATCCTCGCTGTTTTTTTGTGTTCGCTCACGTTGCGAATGGACGTATTCGTCAAATTCTTTTATGGCTCTGTCTATCATTTCCCGAATATTTTCATATTCTTCTCTTGTATCCGCTACGAACGCATCCATATTCTCAGATTGATCCTTGATTTGCTGTAAATTGTCTTCAGAATGCTGTATCGATTCTTGAACATTTTGGGCTTGGGATTTTTGACGATCTATTTCTTGCGTATTTGAAATCAGAAAATTTTCTATCTCTGATTTTTCAGTCATGAATGCATCGATCTTTTCAATCCTTTCTATATTGTATGATTCTTCAAGTTTATGCAGTCTGTTTTCCAATTCTCCCACATTGTCAGCGGTTTTTTTGAGATTAACTTCTAAGGTTTTCCGCTGTTCTTCCAAAGCCTGAATTTGTGCTGATGCTTTGGCTTTTGTCTCTTTTGTTTCCGCTAATTTGTTATTCATAGCGGTTAAATCTTCTTCGCAGGAGACCTCAAACTCAAGTAATTTGTTCTCGATTTCCTTAATGCTCCCGTTGATCTTCTCAGACAAAGATTGGAAACCGGATTCAAGACCATCACGCTTTTGCTCATACTCATCTATCTTTTGAAGCTTTGCCATCATATCCTCTACTTGCGTTTTATAGCCCAAGATATCTTTCAAGGTGTCAGCGTATTTGGAAATCTGTTCCAACAAAGCGGCAGACCGACCATTTAACTGTTCAAAATCGTCCGTTTTTTCATCTAGCTCCCTCTTGATTTTCTCCTGGATGTCATTCACATCCCGCTTCATATCAGAAAAAAGTTGCCTTAATTGTTCAAGTTCATTCAGAATGCTTTCATCAGCTTCCATGGTTTCATCCCCTTCTTTTATTCAAATGACATTGAATAAATTTCTCTCATCATCAAACAACATCTGCTCAATCATTTTATGGTACATCCCCTTGATGTTCCCCACGAAGAACAGCTTCCTTAATTTCAGAGAGAATTTTCAAACCCTTCAACACTTTTTCTTCAAAGGCTTCAAAAGGCTCAACAGGTTCATCCTCAGGAATAACCTTCACATCATCCGGATGAATCACGAACGTTGTGGGTTCTTCTTCGTATAAATCCTCTTTTCTTTTTTCTTTTTCATCCATGATGATATCTCCTTTTTCATTTCTTCCTTCAATAACTTATTATAGCAGAAACCTATTAATACTTCGTTTTTAAAGCAGACACAATTCAATTAAGCAATAGTCCCTCTTGATTTTCATGAGGATCTTGTAAAGCTCTTAGATTTCCATATCCCAGTAAAAATACCCGTCATAATATTTTCATAATAATTCGATAGTACCTTAATAAGATTCACTTGCTATACTTTTCCGTTCCAGGTTGTTGAGCCGTTGTGATTGTAAATTATTTATGGAGGGAATCTTATGGGAAAGGAATTATTGTTTAAACTGAACGATGTTAATAAAAGTTATGATACAGGTGCGCAAAGTGTACATGCGATTAGAAATCTTACATGTGAAATATATCATTCGGATTTTACCGTAATCATGGGGAGTTCCGGTTCAGGTAAAAGTACCCTTTTGTATTTACTTAGTGGTATGGATCGCGTGACTTCGGGAGATGTTGTTTACAACGGAATAGCCATTCACCAATTGAAGGAAAACCAATTACTCAAACTGAGAAAGGAATCCTTTGGGATGGTTTATCAGGGTATTCACTTGATCCCCTATTTGACACTTTTGGAAAATGTTGTTGTGCCGGCAAAGCTGATTGAAAAAAATCACAAAAAGGCCATCTCGAAATCTAGAGAGCTTCTTAAAACATTAGACCTTGAAAAAGAATATCATCGGTTACCCTCACAGGTATCCGGCGGGCAACAACAAAGGGCAGCGGTTGCAAGAGCCATGATAAATGATTGTGATGTATTGCTCGCTGACGAGCCGACCGGTGCATTAAACACGTCACAGGGGGAGAATCTTTTAAACACTTTGAGTACAGTAAATCAAAACAACAAGAGTATCGTCATGGTTACGCATGATATCAAAGCAGCCACCAGAGGGAATCGCATATTGTATATTGAAGATGGAAAAATAGAAGGCACTCTGAATTTGGACCCCTTTTCTTTAGAAGAAGATTTAGACGAACGTGAACAAAAGATCTATTCATTCTTAAGACAAAGGGGATGGTGATATGAGTGGTTTTTTTCAAATAGCATTGGCATTGATTAAAAGAAATAAAAAAGTCCATGTGTTTATCGGAATTATTTTTGTTGTTTGTTTAACGGGCATTATCACATCCTTTAGTGTAATGGAGACAACAGCAGATATATTCGATGTAAAAGCACAAGCGCTTAAAAGCGCGCACATATTCAGGATTCTATCCAATAAAAATGCTGATATTCATGCAATAGAGGATTATCTCGAAAAACAAACCTCTGTTGAAAGTTTCCATATCCAGCCTTCTTCAGGCCCGTTTACTAAGTTCAAAATTTCGGGTGATGAGGATACGTTAGTCTTTTTAGTTGAAATACCCCTCGACAGAAAACATGATTTTCTGGAGATAGTTGATGGAGAGCAAAAAGAAGAGCCTGATATAAATGAAGTATGGATTCCTACCGGTTTTGCATATAATTATCGGATTGAGGTGGGAGATGTTGTTGAACTGGGAAGTGTAGACGGAAAAAGGGAATACACCGTCTCTGCAATTGTTTATGATCCCCTTTTTGTATCGGGAGTTTTGAATCCCTCTCGAATATGGGTGAAAAGTGGTCAACTTTCTTTACTCTATGGTATTGACCAGCTGGAAACCTTTTCCTTTACTGTCCGTCTTGACGATTTGGAATCAGCAAAGGCGTTTACAACAGATTTTGATGCGCATTTCCCCTATTTACAGTTCCCCCATAGCCTTACTTATGAAACGCTGAAATCTTCATCGAAGATGATGACTGATATTTTAGGTAGCGGAATCTTGGCGACATCAATACTTCTGATTATGATTTCAATTATGCTCATATTTTTTATCGTCTCCGGAGAAATTATGCGAGATTATAAGATCTATGGCATATACAAAGGAATGGGGTTCTCTCTGGGTCAAATTAAAAATTTGAATATTTCTAAATACATGATGCTGATAACCGCTGCTTTTCCATTCAGTCTTATTCTAAGTTATTTCATTACAAAACTCATTCTTTCTGTTTATGGGCAATCAACTGGCGCGAGTCTTTTGCAGCCAAGGCTACTTTATCCAAGTATCATCAGTTTTATTTTGATGAGCTTAATCGTTCTCTTAACCATTCTTTTGGCATCAAAAAAATTAAACCGATTAAAACCCGCAGAGGCCATTCGCTTCGGATACCAATCCAAAAATAAAACTAAAAGAATAAAGGAAAGGGCTTCATTGAATCCTGTTCAGATGATTGCCGTGAAAGAATTGCTCACTCATCCTTTACGAAATGCTGTAAAAGTGATTACCATCACCGGTCTTGCCGTCCTTTTATTTACATTAAATATGTTATCAGATACGCTAGCAGACCTTTTCACAAATGAACTGACGATAGGTCTCCCCGAGTCCGAGATGTTTGTTATGACAAACGGAAGCCATTTAAGCAGACCTGTGGAATTTATCCTGTTTGATCTGGAAAATGAAGAAGGCGTTGAAAAAGTCACATCCATTATATCCTCCTTGAATAATTATTATCTCAAAGACGGCGAAAGAGTTGGTATTTTAGGGCAAGGTTATACTTCGTATGATGATCAGGGGCTACCTCTTATTGAGGGAGAAAACCCTTATTTGCCTGACCAGGTGGCAATCACTTCGACGTTATCAAAGATTTCTGGAAAGGGGATTGGAGATAAGATTCAAATGAACATAGAAGGTACCTCAAGAAATTTGTTAGTCACCGGTATTTATCAACTATTCTCAAATGACGGTGTTGCTTTTAGAGCTTTAAAAAATACATTCTTTCTATCAAATCCAGAAATAAAGGATAACTGGATTGCCTTAAATTTAAAAGAAGGCACAAATACCGAAGAGATCAAATCACAGTTATCGGCTCATTATGGTGGGAATGTGTCAATACATATTTTTGATGAATTTGTCGAGAGTATTGTCGGTGGTATCAGTAGTGGTTTTTCTGCATTCAGCAATGTTATATTTGCAGTTGTGTCGTTTATCTGTTTTTTGGCGCTTTATAACCTCATTTGGATACATATCATCGAAAACAAAAAAAATTATGGTTTATTGAAGTCTGTTGGGATGTCAGGGAAAGAATTACTCTCCATTCAACTACTTAAAATGAGTATTTTGACGGCTGTAAGTTGTTTTCTAGCTGTCATCATCAGTAAATACTTAGTACCGATAATTGTTGTCAGCGGACTATCGTTTGCAGGAATAAGTGAGATTAACTCAAGTTTATCTGTCTTTGGGATATTCATAACCATCTGTTTTACTTTCCTATTGACATTGGGAAGTACTACTCTGGCTGCTCGAAGCCAAAAGAACATTAGCCTTCGCCAGCTTATTATAGAATAAAAAAATTTTAATTACTTGAAAGGGGAATAACATTGAAACGTTCAAAGATAAAAAAACTATCCGGAATATTAATGATCATCATGTTTTATGCCACCACATTAGGATTTTCACAAAGCATTGATATAAAAGATTATAATGAAGAAATCACTTCTTACGTCAATCAATATTTGCAACAGAGTGGAATCCCGGGGGTGAATATAGCCGTTACTTCTTCGGAAGAAGTTCTCTATCAAAATGGGTTTGGTACTAGACAAATTGGTTCAGAGAAATCTATGGTAACAAATATACCCTCACCTATAGGCTCTTTAACAAAATCATTTACTGCCCTTGCCCTATTACAGCAAGTTGAAAAAGGGGTCATATCACTTGATGATAAGGTCATCCAGTATATCCCCTGGTACAAAACCTTTGATAAAGAAAAAAGTGATCAAATCACCATTGAAATGTTGTTGAATAATTCATCCGGGCTTCCACACAATGTGAATTTTTCTACTTTTTTTCAAAATAACCCATCAATGGACTTTGAAAAAGCCATAAGAGCTCACGAAAATGTGACACTCTATTTTGAGCCGGGCACTTCATACAGTTATTCAAACGAAGGTTTTATGATTGCGGGTTATATTCTCGAATTAGTAACCGGTATGTCTTATGTGGACTATATTGGAAAAAACATCTTTAAACCCTTGGAGATGCTTCAAACAACTACTTCTATTGAAGAATTGCTGGAAACTGACTTTATCTACGGTCATTTGGCAAATGTGGATGGGTTTCTGCCTGCCGATAAGATATACAGTGGGATAATGATTCCAGCCGGGTCGGAACTGATCAGTACGGTGTCTGATCTTAGTCATTATGCTCAAATGCTGATGAACAAGGGGGCGTATCATGGGAAAAGATTGCTGGATCAAGCGTTATTTGAAAAATATTTGCTTGATGGGATAAACCCGTTCAAAATGTATCAACTGGATTTTTCCTATCAGAGTGGATGGATCCATTTCAAAGACTCTCCCATCATGATGCATATGGGTCAGACTTTCAGTGCCAGTTCTATCATGCTCATCGATAAAGAGAAAAATGTAGCTGTTTCAATTCTGTGCAATGTACCTGATGTCTTGAACGGTAAAGATTCCATATATAATTTGGGTTTTTATCTTTTGCAGTTATTTACAAATACGGATTACAGTTTCAATCTGAAACCGAATTTACCACTTTTAAAAGAAGATACGACCTTTATTCAACAAGACCCGAAAATCCTTGGTCAATATAAGAATCGTTCCGGTTTGACCCAAGCCATAATATCCAAAACTGCATCAGGAAATTATGAAGCCGTTTTTCAAAATGCACTCGGGGTCAGTTCATACGAACTGTCTTTTGTAACCGCCAATGATGTTTATGCTAAAAATGCAGGTGGTGAAATCATGATAAATGTAATCAGAAGTACTGCCAATGATGTTATTGGGTTTACTCATCCAAATCTGGGGAGTTTTGAACGGATTAGCACAACGATTCCAAGCGGTTATCATATCGCTCAGAACGACTTTGGATCAAGTGTTTTTCCTGATGATTATACATTGACTGATGGTGTCTTATCAAACGGTTTGGTCGTATTACACTTTGAAGAAAGCGATCTTCTTGCTGAAGAGTTACCGGTATACAGTGATGAAATCTTTGGGAAACTAAGACTTGAAAGAAAAGATGGCAAGGTAATCGAAAGCAGTACACTTCGAGAATTCACCTTGAATGGGTTAACCTGTTATGAAAAAATCCAAATCATAGACGCTAAAGGTGATCTCTTTGCCTTTGTTTTTTACACCATTCAGGATAGAAAAAGCACTGCATCAATTAGAATTTACGGTTCCATGCCTTTTGAACTGTTAACACAGGTAAGATTCAATGTTGTTCAAGTATTTATAAAAAATTATACATCACATACGGGTAAGTAACCATATGATGAGTTGGAGTAAGTATCTTTCCCTGTTATAATCGAATAAAGGATGCGTATTATTAGGGGGAACTTATGACAAAAGTATTGATCATCGAAAACGAAAAAGAGATTACCGAAGTACTGACCGATTATTTTGAATTGGAAAATTATCAGGTCTGTAGTGCCTATGATGGTGCCGACGGGTTGGTACAATTTGAGAAGTTTGGTCCGGATCTGATCATCCTTGATTTAATGCTACCCTATCTTGACGGTTTTGAGATACTTCGGATCATTCGCCAGAAATCTCAAATCCCCGTTATTGTCTTAAGTGCCAAAAAACATGATCGGGATAAGATACTCTCTTTGGATTTAGGGGCTGATGAATACGTTGAAAAGCCGTTTAGTCCGAAAGTATTGTTTGCGAGAGGGAAAGCGCTGCTTCGACGGACAAATCAATTCATCGAACAACCTTCAAAGAAACATTCCCTTTTACAGAATGAACGTATCCGTATTGATGAGCTTTCCCGTACGATATATATCAACGGGCAGATACAATCATTTACACCAAAAGAATATAAATTACTCTTATTTTTTATGAAAAATCCCAACCAGGTATTCACCAAGACGCAATTGTTGGAATCCGTCTGGGGTTTTGATGAATTTATTACACCCAACACGATAACCGTCCATGTACGAAAACTCAGAGAGAAAATAGAAGTCATTCCGACAAAACCCAAATGGTTACATACCGTCTGGGGTGTTGGATATAAATGGGTTTGTGAATAAATAATTTATGAGAATTTTTACAAAGCTTACTCTTTTTTATACGGGAGCACTGCTAGTTATTACAACCTTGTTTTTTATCAGTGGGCTGTGGCAACTTCAAACAAAAGGATTTGTCTTGGATTATAACAACTTCCGACTTCGCTATGCAGATTTATTGCATTCGATTGAAGAAGATAAATTTCCTGTTCACGAAGAAGTGTTAATCAAAAGCCTTAAAGAAGAAAACTTAGAGTTATGTTTGTACGATCTGAAGACGCATGACATTCTATTCTCCTTTGGAGCCAATGTATCCCGGATTAGTGTTCACACACTTGAAAATTATATGGTTCATGATCAAAGTTTTGAGACATCTCTGGATAAATCCTCTTATCTTATTAACCATATTTTCTTTCGAGAAGGTATTCCAACGATGTTTGGGATATTTATATTAGACAAAGAGCTGCTTTATTCTGAAATATACCAGGGACAATCCAAACTTACCGGTCGATATATTGCACTCTTTTTTATACTTCTTCTACTGACCCTGATTTATATACTTTTATTGAAAAGAAAAATCGTCACACCGATCAAAAACCTTGAACACATTACAAAAAGAATTGCAGGCGGAAATTTCACTGATGAAGTTTCCTATGAATTACAACATGGTTCTCTAAGTTCCTGTTATGTTCAACTGGAACATATGAGAAGGGATCTTCAGGAATTTTCGAGAAAACTCAGCGAGAATGAACTGAATCGAAAAGAATTGATCAATTATCTTACACATGATTTACGTACACCTCTTGCATCTATCCGTGCGTTAAGTGAAGGTTTGCTGGATGGAGTGGCATCTACACCTGAAAAAAAAGAGCGCTATCTTAAAGGAATATTGAATAAAACATCAGAAATGGAACATCTGGCGAATGATCTGTTTCATCATGCAAACATAGAATTGAATGGCTTTTCTGCAAATAAGACAGAAGAGTATATTGATGAGGTTTTTTCAAAGATTTTTGATTCATGCCGCATTATCTTAGAATCTTTTGATGGGAAAACCACCATTGACAATAAACTTCCACATATGATTGGCAATGTAGATCCCTTTCGCTTGGAACAGGCAGTTATCAATCTCGTAACCAATGCGATGAAATATTCTAAATTTAACGATGAAATCATCCTTCGTGCTTTTTATAGCGCTCCTTTTTTTATCATCATCATAAAAGATTCAGGAATGGGTATTAGCAAAGAAGATCTACCATTTATCTTTGACCCGTTTTTTCGTGGAGAAAAATCACGCTCACGTAAATATGGTGGAACGGGTCTTGGCCTTTCCATTGTTAAACATATCATAGAAATGCATAAGGGGAATATAAAAGTTAAAAGCCTTCGGAATGAAGGTACTACATTTACAATCTATCTGCCAAAGGGGTAATTCACCTTAAAATGATTAACCAAACATGCTATAATTTGAATAGTATAGTATACAAATCCAGATGAATAATTTGAATCAAACCGAAATCCTTGACTAATTTTATCGTTGGAATGAGGTCAATCATTCTGAGAAATGATGCCTTAACCAATAGTGAAATGATTTTGAACAACTGAAGAATAGTATAAAAGAGTTTTCTACTTTCAGCATCATAGGGCCCGCTGAATAACTCAGAGCCCTCACAAAAAAGATTTACAGAGTGTTTTTGCAGGTTTAGCTGCAAGATTTTTTAAGGAAATAAACGAAAACCCTT
>CAZRYM010000058.1:0-12358 GCA_964604305.1 uncultured Thermotogaceae bacterium
AAAACAGGCCTAATGTTTTGATGTTTTCTGTGATGGCCTGTAGGAAATCTTGGTTCTTTGTCAATGAATTTATATTGCCGTGGAGTTTACCGCCGTAAACGCCACTGCCTACAAAGAGATATTCAATATCGTTGAAATTGATAGTTGAAACTGAATTTTTTCTGACATTAATCAAATCACAGTTGAGTTCTTGTGCAATGGCTTTGGCGATTTTTTCTGTTCCCCCTGTAATGGAGCAATAAAGGACCATGTTTTTCATTTCTTCACCTCCTTATTTGTGATGCTGTTTGCCAAAGTGTTCATATCCATTTTTGTTTTTTTGCATTAACAGAGTAGATTTCCTCAGTAAAATCTGCAACAAGTTGTTGCAGATTTTTGGCTCTTTCCATTTCTGATAGAACGAGCTCAACTACACAAGTTGAACTAAAGATTCAAACTTCCGGGGGCCTTTCCCCGGGGTTAGGGGACTTACTTTCACATCCCAAAGACCGTTATTTCCAAACCATCATAATCTCTTTTTTCAACAAATACCTTCTCTTCCCAGTTTGAATTTTCCTGATCAAAGATGATCAAATAAGCCTCTTTGGCTCCTGTTTTGTTCACATAGGCTGTTGTTTGCTTGAGGCCTTCATCAAGAACGGTTTCTAAGGATTTTTTATGCTTCAGCTTCAACTCAATCACGATTTTTTGCAGATCATCGGGGTTGTAAGTCAAGGGGAAAGGGTATTCTTTTTGTTCGTCTTTAAAGCGATTTTCAATAACAGGCCATCGGATGTAAAGGTCTGTTCTCTTCCTTCCAAGACCGTATTCCCGGTCAATGAGTCCGCCACCGTTTACGATTCTTTGCAGAAAAGCTTGTAATAATAACTGAGGTCCGGCTTCTTCGTATTTAAAACGTGAGAGCCAGCTTTCACTTTGTTCTCTGAAGAATTGCTGGAAATTGGTCAGGAGTTTCATCATATTCAATCTGCCATCAGAATCCACATACCACTGTCTTCTAAACATACTTTCAAGAGACAGCTGCGTCATATAACCCAGTTCTCTTGGAATGACTTCTCTGTAAATGGCATTGGCGATCTGGTACCCTTCTTCCGTTTTTTTTATCAGTCCCAGGTCTTTGCAATATTCAACGTCCGTATTGAATACGTCCTCATCAAATGATTCCCCTGCCAGCATGGGTTCTATGATTCTTCTTACTCTGTCTTCTTTTAATTTGTCTGTTAACTGATCGATATGTGTGTCTCTGCGTATTACCAGTTCTGCTTTTGCCGCCTCAAACATTTGAGTGGTGATAGTCTTACTTCTGTCTTGTCCTTTTTCATTTCTAAAACAAGCTTCATAAGCCAGGGCATTCACAAGCCAAGGCTGACCTCTTGTGTAATACCAAGCGAGTGCATAGACTTCCTCTTCAAATTTTTGTCCGGTTTCTTTGGTGTGTTCTTTATACAAAGTCCTGATTTCTTCTTTTGTGAAATCTCCCACAGTTAAAGATTCGGCCTTGATATTAAATGCACTCCCTCCCGTAATCATCTGCTGATCTTTGTCCGAAAAGATTCGATAATCACGTACATCTCTCACACCACAAAGGATCACCGACTGGGGGAAGGCGTCTGGCCTTTTATCATAGCCTGATCTTATCTGCCTCAACACCGATATTAGTGTATCTCCGATTAATGAGTCTATCTCATCTATCAATAAAATTAACGGTTTTTTGCTTTGTTGACACCATTCTTTCAAGGCTGTTTTTAAAGCTGTGAACCCCCCCATTTCCATCCATCTTTTCCAGTTCTCAAAGAAATACTCATCTTGTAATGTTGAAGAAACTCTCTCAGCCAATTCAATAATAATAGCCCTCATCCCCTCAAAAACATTACTCCTTGCAGCTTGTGAGGCTTCAACATTAATATACACACAATTGTATTTTCCCTTCCTGTTGATGTAATCTCTTAATGCCAACAATGATGATGTCTTTCCCGTCTGTCGAGGAGCATGCAGAATGAAGTATTTCCAATTATCAATCAACTTCATGATTTCATCTTTGTTAATTCGTTTTAATGGGTCAATCATATAGTTATTTTCTTTTATCACTGGGCCGGCTGTGTTGAAAAACTTTTCCATTTTCTTCACTTCCTCTATCTATAGATCTTTTATTTCATTTTATCACTTTATTCATTTTTCCTCTAAAAAAAAATGAAATCATAACTCCTTGCTCATGGTGATCAGGTCATCTCTCAGGATAAAGCCATGTTTTAGGTAAAACGGGATGACTTGTGTGTTGTCTTTTTTCACCCAGAATGATACCTTGACGACACCGTTTTCTTTGAAGACGGTCATTAGTTGATCCAAAAGTGTTTTGCCGTAACCTTTTCCCTGATGTTCCTTCCTTACTGCAAAATGATGGATGAGGCCTCTTCTGCCGTCATAGCCGCCAAGGATGCAGCCGATTAAGGTATCATCGATATAAATGCCCAATGATGTATTCGGGTTTGTTTGGAGAAATTTCTCCACTTCTTCTTTTTCTTCAGATTTTCCGATTTTGAATCCGGCTTCTTTCCAGATCTCGATTAAGGATGGGTAGTCGGAGATTTCTAGTTTTTTTGTTGTTCTGTGAACCCCGGGGACAGGGCCCTGGATACGTGGAATTTGCTCGCAAATTCCTGGGAGTTTCTTCGAAACTCCATTAATCAATGGATCTGTCCCCTATATCGCAATTTGATGTGTCTGGAGTTTTAGGTTTGTGTCTTTTCATGTTTGATCGTTTAACATTTTGATCAGTTTTTCCGCTGCTGCCAGGGGGCCGTCTTGTTCGTAGCCTTCCAGGCCCAGTCTTGTTTTGATCATGCCTATTTTAACACCGGTTTCTCTCATCTGGCTAAAAAACTTTTTGGCGATTTGTTCGTGTTCTTCCTTTCTTTGCACAGCACCAAAGGGGTTTGCGAAATAGCTGGTTGTCAGTCCCTTTTCCCCTGTTGTCCCTTTTGCCATTCTTTTCCCTTCTGAAAATACGGCATAGGCTGAATCGTAGTCTTTAAAAAAGGATATGATAGTGTTATCATCTTTCACCTCTTCGTAGTTGTTCACATAGAACAGGTAATCGATGGGGATTTTTTCAATGATTTCTGAATAGGGCATGAGGGGAACAATAACCCGGGCATTGGCAATGTTGGGGTTCATAAAAATGCTTCTGTCCATGGCAGAATAGGCATATCCCGGCTGAAGATCATCAAGCCTTACGAATGCGCCTGTTTCTGTTCCCAAGGCGTAAACAGTGCCGGTCTTATCGATGTGTAGGGATCCCATATCATCTATGAGCATCTCAACATTTGATGTAGCGGTATCGGGTAGCTTATTGATGGCCTCTAAGGTCTCGGATTTTCCGGCACCACTGTCACCGATCAGCATGATATTAGCGGAGTTTCCATTGGGCATTTCAATTCTTGCCAAGGCTCCATGAACGGGCATACACCCATGATCAATTTGGATGAGGTTGTGCACGGTCAGAATCATCTTTTTCATATAACCGAAATAGTCAATTTCATCGGTCTTGGGCAGGAAACCCATGTAAGCATCTCCCTCTTTGGTTACAACGCCTCTCATCTCATCTTCGGAGAACATTGTTTTGTCCAGGCCAAAAACGACATACCCATCGGGCTTTTTGGTCTGGAACAATTCCGGGGATGCCAGTTCGAAGAGGTTTGCCAGACCGGCAGCCAGGGCCAGATAATCCTTGTGAACGTAAACCATTTCAAGGAGTTTGCCCACCATGGTTGGAAAGACATACCACTGGGTATTGTCAAGATAGAAACGCTGCAGCATGTTCTTTTCTTTTACAGGAAACACGCCTTTTCGCTTGTTTGAACGAGTGTAAAAGATGACCGGGGGTTCAAAAATTCCTTCCCAGACGTATGGTACATTGTATAAAGACTCATTTTTGAGTTTCAGATTGGCAGGTATTTCGAAATTATCCACCAGAAAAGCCGCTTGTGCTCCACTGGGAAGCTGTCTGTAGATTTTGGGGGGGACATGTTGGATGTTAACTGAGATATTTCTGTATGTATCCAGGACCAGCTTTTTAAAATCATCATTGGTTCTCGCCAATGCATATCCCTTGGAACGCCTTCTCTGTTCCACAGAACTGTACTGTTCCCATCGGATCATAAATCGTTGGAAACCTCTCCAGTAGTTGTAAAAACTCTCCACAAACTCCTGGAGTACATCAGAGTATTCTTGCCTTTGCGCTTCAGAAACCTCGATGATTTTTTCATCGTAGAGATAGTCGATTTTATTGAGATTCAACATATACATCACGTTGATGATTCCCTTGATGTTATACCCGTTTTCGTTTTTAAATGGTTCCAATACGGCAAGTATCGGTGCCTTTCGTTTTTGAAGCCTCCTAATGAAATTTTCGATCAGCCATTTAAAGAGACCGGATGAAAAGATTTGAGAAACGTTTGTATAGGAAATATCCCCTCTTAGTGTAACTGAAACCTGAGAATCGTATTTGGATTGGCTCATTTTATTTTCCTCCTTTTACCGGACTTAATTTACAAAGTATATCATATCTATCATTTAACTTTTCATGGTTTATCGTATAATGGTAGCATGAAAAAAGGTATATTACACAAATATATCTTTAAAAAGTGTGGGATCTTTACTGTGCTGGCGGATAGAGTTTTTGCCACTGGCAAAATACTCTAAGGTCAGTGTCTTCTCTGACCACACATCTGTCTGCGCCTGTAACGATCTTAAAGCTATTCTCAATGCTTTTGCTTTAATTCCCCTTTGGGGGAGCCATTTGTGACAGGGGGAGGAAAATGAAAGATCTTCCAGCAAAAATTCAAGTCAAAAGTGCACTTCACAGGGTAAAAGGCACTTTCCCGTTTAACTGGGATCTCAATGTTTACAGAGGATGCGGACACGGGTGTGTCTATTGCTATGCTTTGTACAGCCATGATTACTTGAAGCCCGATGAGGATTTTTATCGGAATATTTATATAAAAGAAAATCTGGTAGAGGTTCTGGAAAAGGAGTTTCGAAAAAAGTCGTGGAATGGAGAGATGGTGAATCTCGGAGGCGTTACGGACAGTTACCAGCCTTTGGAAAAACACGTTGAGATGATGCGGGATATTCTCAAGCTGTTTATCAAATATCGAAATCCCCTGACCATTTCTACAAAATCCCATCTGATCCTACGTGACATCGATCTGTTTTCTCAGTTGGCCTCTTTAGCACCGGTAAATGTATCAGTCACAATAACCACGCTGAATGAATCCTTAAGAAAGCAGATTGAACCCTTTGCCGGCAAAAGCATTGATAGATTCAAGGTTCTTCAGGAATTTTCTAAAACACCGGTTAGTACAGGTTTGCATGTCATGCCGATTATTCCGTATGTTACCGATCGTTTTGAACAGCTGGAAGCGTTGTTCCACACTGCTTCTCTAAGTCAAGTGGATTACCTTTTGACGGGTAAATTATACCTTCGGGGAAAAACTCGTCCGCGTTTTATCAGCTTTATTCGAGACATATTTCCGGAACGCTTTAGTCTATTCTCTAAGGTTTTTAATCATGAAGAGGCAAGATTGGCGTACACACGGCAACTTTATGACAAAATCCACCGATTACGACAAAAATATCCTATCAGCAATGCTTATAAAAAGCCCCAAATCGAATCTTATGGACAAAGGAGTCTGTTTTAAAATAATCAAAAAAACCCCACCCTTTTGAGGTGGGGGGGGTATAAAAACATGTTTTCGAAATGTCTTATCTAAGAAAACTATACCATATTTAGGGGTTGTTGTCAATATAATACCTATATATTGTAGTTTAACGCTTTGCAAGACTTTTAGATAGCCTGTTACAGAGTTCAAATTTTTATTTTTTTCTTTTTGTTCACAAAAATAGAAATATATAACAAAATTAATGCGTCTAATTTTAAAAGGGGTGATTATATGAAAAAAGGATTATTGATTGTACTTTTAGCGTTTGTTTTATTAACCGGAGCATTTGCATATGAGGTAACTGCTGTCGATGTTGATCTTGAAAGATATGAAGGTAAATGGTATGAGATAGGCCGTTACGGCTTGTTCTTTGAAATGGGCTTGACCAATGTAACTGCCGAATATACCCTTATGGAAGATGGAAAAATTCAGGTGGTTAACCAGGGATTTTATGGCGGACCAAATGGTTTGAAAAGTTCGATAAAAGGAACTGCTTATGCACCAAATCCGGAAGAAACCGGTAAATTGCTCGTCAAGTTTTTCGGGTCCTTTGAAAGTGATTATTGGGTTATCGACTTAGATCAGGAGGACTATTCTTATGCTATCGTCAGTCAACCCAGCAAAAGCTATTTATGGATTTTAAGTCGCACACCTAAGATGGATCCTCAGCTTTTTAATGAGCTGATTGAACAGCTTAAAAGCTGGGATTTCCCGGTACAAAAAATAGAAAAGGTCGTTCAGGACTGGTAGAAAAACAAATTATAACTTAAATATTCTTTTTTTAAGACATTAACTATAAAAAAACCTTCTTGAGGAAGGTTTTTTTGTTTTATAAAGCATATTACACTATGGTATAATGTATTGAAAATTTCGACATACCAATTGTAACAGGAGGTGAATGGTATTGTCAAAGATCCGGATTTATCAATTAGCCAAGAGGCTTGATATGTCAAGCAAGGACTTGATAACAGAGCTAGAGGAACTTGGTATAAAGGTTAAAAATCATATGAGTGCCCTTGACGAAGATGACGAAAAGCTTGTCATGGACTTGATGGATGAAGAATCGGAAACTGAAGAAAAGGTGTCCAAGAAAACAAAGATGCCTAAATCCGATAAAAAGGAAAATCCAACAAAGGTTGAGACAAAACCAAAAAAAGAAGTGATTAAAGAAGAAAAGGTTGAAAAAAACACTAAAAAAGATTTCACAAAGAAAGAACCGGTAAAGGAAAAAGAGTCAGAGCAAAAAAAAGAAGACGACTTTGAGGTTGTCTATGTAAATGCACTTTCTATGACATTGAGGGAACTTGCTGAAACTATAAAAGTACCCATCAACAAGATCATCCAGGAATCCTTTGCAAAGGGGAAAATTCTAAACCCCAATCAAAAGATGGAATTTGAGGATTGCGTGGAGATGGCCCAAAAATACGGCAAAAAGATCGAAATCGAAGAAGGCGAAGAACTTCTTGAAGAAAAAGAGGACGATCTTGAAAAACATCTTAAAGGCTACTACGAGAAAATTTATTCTGAAAGACCGGCTGAATTGGTTAACAGACCACCTGTTGTCACTGTAATGGGTCACGTTGATCACGGAAAAACCACTTTGCTGGATCACATCAGATCATCACGTGTTGCGGAAAGTGAAGCCGGCGGGATCACTCAAGCAATAGGTGCGTATCAGGTGCAATTGAAGAAAAATAACATCACATTCATAGACACGCCCGGTCATGAGGCCTTTACCGAAATGCGTGCTCGTGGCGCACAAGCCACGGATATCGTCATCCTAGTGGTCGCCGCAGATGACGGGGTTATGCCTCAAACAGAAGAGGCATATAATCACGCAAAAGAAGCAAAAGTTCCCATCATCGTTGCCATCAACAAGATAGACAAACCTAACGCCAATATCGACCTGACGAAACAACAGATATCCTCCAAGCTGCATCTTGTTCCTGAAGACTGGGGTGGAGATACAGTAACCGTACCCATTTCAGCAAAGAACGGGGAAGGCATCGAGGATCTCCTTGAGATGGTCACGCTTATGGCTGAAATGCAGGATATCAAATGCTATCCAAAAGGCCGCGCAAGGGGTGTCATCGTTGAATCAGAGCTTGACCCCAAGATAGGCCCAACTGCAACTTGCATCATCAAAGACGGCAGCTTGCGTATCGGACAGTATTTTGTCTGTGGAAATACGTGGGGAAAGATAAAGGCATTAAACGATGCCAAAGGGAACCGCATCAAAGAGGCTCGTCCATCTGATCCGGTCAAGATACTGGGTTTCAACAACGTACCCGATTCTCATTCCATACTCTACGTTGTAGAATCCGCCTCTACTGCAAGATCTGTTGTGGAAAAGGTTCAGGACAGAGAAAAGGCCAATCAGCTGAAGAGAAAGCACATTTCCCTTGAAGAATTTTATGACATGGTAAAAGAAGGGGAAAGACAGGTATTGAAGATCCTCATGAAAGCCGACAGTTACGGAACGGTGGAGGCATTGAGAAATGCCATTGGAAAACTTCAGACAGAAGAGATAACCATCGAGATTGTCCATGCGGGTATTGGCGCCATAACGCCCACGGATGTAATGCTTGCCGCTGCCTCGGATGCCGTTATTTTGGGATTCAAGGTAAAAGTGGATCAGAAATCCAAGCTTGAGGCGGAGAAAGAAGAGGTTCAGATCAGGAGTTATGACATTATATTTGACCTGATCGAAGACGTGAAGAAAGCGCTTCAAGGTATGCTGGCTCCGGAAGAAGTAGCACAGACTGTGGGGCACGGAGAGGTCAAACAGATTTTTAAAGTACGAAAGATTGGTACAATAGCCGGTATCGTCTTAACTGACGGTTTCGTTGAAAAACACTCAAAAGTTAGAGTATACCGAAACGGCATTGAAGTTTTCAACGGCAACCTGGATTCATTGAAACGATTCCAAAGTGACGCTGCAAAGGTAGAAGCGCCCAAGGAATGTGGAATAAAACTGGTTAACTTTAACGACATTGCAGAAGGTGACGAGCTGGAATTCTACAACATCAACGAAGTTGAACGCGAACTGGAATTCAGAAAGTGAAATGGTTGTTCAGGAAGCGGATAGATGCTTAAATGATATCAATAAGAGAAAATTCATATGCAAGGCACCTTTTACGGGTGCCTTGTTTGATTTATTTTTACCCAACAAGTGCCTGATTTGCTCCCAATTGATCTGTTCTGAAAAAATCCTCTGTGACCGTTGTATCAACGCATTGGGAGAAATCACACCTTCAGGAACCTATAAAACCACATCCACTATAGAACAGATTTACTTCTTTGACTACTATGACAGCCCTCTGACAGAACTGATCAAATCCTATAAATACGCCCCCCATAAATCTCTTGAAAGATTTATGGCTTATTATTTGTCGCTTTTGCTGGCCTTTTGGGAATTACCCAAAACCATCGTGCCCATCCCTTCTCACGTTGTTTCTATAAGAAACAGGGGGTTTTCATCTGTGGAAAACATCGTGAAAAGTTGCAAAAAAATATTCTGCCCTGATCTGGACACCTTATCGATTTTAAAACGAAAGGGAGAATACATTCCCCAGGCATCCCTCAGTGAAACGGAAAAAAGATTGGAAAACGCTAAAAACTCCTACACCCTTACAAACGGGGAAATCCCGTCAGAAATTCTGATATTTGACGATATCATGACCAGCGGCAACACCTTGGAGGCTGTTGCGAGGCTCATAAAATCACGTAAAAACGATTGCCGGATTACAGGGGCAGTCCTTGTAAAAAGGGGGAGATGACCATCTCAAAGAAAAAGGCTCATATACGCATAACACCGGAAAAGATTATCGTAGCACACAAAAACCCCGATTTTGATGCCTTTTCTGCAACAGTAGGGGCAAAATTACTCTATAAAGATCATGTGATCGTTCATTCCGGTGAAGGTTCCAACAATCTTCAGGAATTTATGTCCATTTACGCAGAAAAATTCCCTTTTTTCATGGAAAAGGAAGTGGATTTCTCATCAGTTAAAGAAGTGGTGGTATGCGACACAGCGCTGCAAGAGCGACTGGGAAAAAGGATTCAAGCGATCTTTAACAACCCTGAAGTGAAGGTCACCATCTTTGACCATCATCCGGTGGATGAATCGAGAATATTTCCCAATCATGCCATAGAAAAGATCACCCTGGAGGAAATCGGTTCCGCAAGCACACTCATTGTGGAGGAGCTGCAAAGAAAAAACATCAAAATCAAGGCTGAAGAAAGTACCCTTTTATCCATAGGCATATACGAGGATACCGGAAACTTTTTATTTTCCTCCACAACACCCAGAGACATGCGTGCATGTGCCTATCTGCTGGAACGCAAGGCGAACATCGACGTTATCTCAGCTTTTGTTAAAACAGAAATGACAAAAGAACAGATCCGGCTGATGGATGAGCTGGAGGAAAACATCATCACCAAACAAATCAACAAAGTAGAAATCAATATTGCCACATCAGAAATGGAGGGGTTTGTCGGTGGCTTAAACCTGATAACCAGTAAGATTTGGCTTTCAAAAGGTTTTGACACGTTCATTTCTGTTGTGAAGATGGGAGACAAGACTTATATCGTGGGAAGGACCCTCTCTCCGGATGTAAATTTAGGAGAATTGATGGGAAAACTTCGAGGCGGAGGTCATAAACGAGCAGCGGCCTGTAAGATGTTGAATGTGACACTGGAAGATGCCTTGGAAAAACTGAACTCCGAACTGGTCAATTTCGTAAGCGCAGCGGTAAAGGCATCAGATATCATGAGCTTTCCAGTCAAGACCCTTTTATCGAAGATGCAGATAAAACGTGCTCACAAGATTATGAATCTTACCGGCTATGGTGGTATCCCCATCATAGAGGACGACAAGCTTGTGGGGATCGTTGTACGTCGTGATGTTCAAAAGGCCATGGACCATGGTCTGGGATCGAACCCGGTCAAAAGCATTATGTCCACTAATTTAGTAGTGGCTGATTGGGATGATTCGGTTGAATTGGTTAAGCAGAAGATGATAGAAAACGGTGTGGGAAGGATTCCCGTCATCCGAAACGGTATCCTCGCAGGCTTAATTACCAGAACAGATGTCATCCGTGAGGTTTATCATCACGAAAGGCGACATGCCCTCCTTGTTAGTGAAGATTCAAAGATATTCAACGTGAAAAAACTAATGTTGAAAAACCTGAGTCTGAACACATTCCGATTTCTGGAGTCTTTGGGAGGGGTGGCAGAAAAAATTGGCTATAAGATATTTATCGTAGGCGGATTCGTCAGAGACCTTCTTCTGGGTTACGACAACTTGGACATCGATATTGTGGTGGAAGGCAACGCCATAGAATTCACCCAAAAACTCAAAGAATATAAACCCATCAAGGCAGAAATACACAATAAATTCCTCACCTCCAAAGTCCTCTTTACTGATGAGAATATTGAAATCGATTTTGCCACCGCCAGAACGGAATATTACGAATATCCGGGAGCCCTTCCAAGCGTGGATCAAGCCCATTTAAAAAAAGATCTTTATCGTCGTGATTTTACCATCAATGCTTTGGCGATCGCCTTAAACACCGATTCGTTTGGCCGGCTTATCGATTATTTTGGAAGCCGGAAGGATATCGAAACGGGAAATATCAAAATACTTTACAACACCAGTTTTATCGATGATCCCACACGAATACTCCGAGGCATTCGCTATGAACAGCGATATGGATTTTCTCTGGAAGAACGTACTTTGGAACACCTGAAAAAGGCTCTTGAAGATGAATATCTGGAGAAAATCAGTGGTGGGCGTATCCGATATGAGCTGAACAGAATTCTGGAAGAAAAGAATCGTATCCAAATCCTTAAACGTTTGGGAGAGTTGGACATCATGAAACATCTGTTCCCTCAAACCTATTACACCCATTTGCTTTCACAAAAGATAGAGAAGGCCTTTTCTTCTTTAAAGTGGTTTGAAGTATTCTACACAGGCTCTTACAGTATTAATGCTTTTTACTGTCTGTTATACATCCTTAGCGAATACTACACCGAACAACAGCATGACTGGCTGAAAGAACGCTACGGAATACCTAAAAAAGTCGCTACAGAGATTTATTCCCTTTCAAAGATTGTGGAGATCATCGCCAGATTGTTCAGTGAAGAAATGCCTTTCTCGGATATATACAGCGCTGTGGAAGGCCTCTCACCGGAAGGGTACGTTTATTTGACAGCCTATACGGATGATACAGGCCTTGCCCATCTCAAAGAATACCTTCGAACAAGAAAACGTGTCAAACTACACTGTACCAACGGCAAGCGGCTTATTCGAGAGTTTGGCATTGAACCCGGTGAAAAGATAAAGGAAATTATCAAACACATCGTGAAAAAAAAGCTGGACGGTCATTTATATTCTCATGAAGAGGAAGAAGGCTATCTCAGAGATTATGTGCAAAAAATAAAATCTGAATGAATCAACCCTTCTCCATGATTTACAACTACGGTTATTTCGTGGGTTTTTGTTTTGAATTAACAATCCTGTCTTTTCTTTAGTGTATAATATAATGAAATAGATTGGTATCATTTAAACTCAAAGGAACTCATTCTGATTCCAACATCCAAGGGGGGACTTTTTGATGGAAAAAATCGCACGCATC
>CAZRYM010000059.1:0-12069 GCA_964604305.1 uncultured Thermotogaceae bacterium
AGGGTTCAAAGATAACGGTCAGGTTTGAGGCAAATACAACTGCCACTAAAAACATTAAGCATGTAAAAATAAACGCTTTCTTGTTCATCAGTAAAACCAGCTCCTTTAATATAAACTTTTAAAGATGAAGATATAATCTTTTATTTTCTTTTTAGAGCCTATTAGAAGTTGATGGCTATCAAACTACAACCGTGATTCGTCAAAAAATTGGACAAACAGTCATCAGGGCCATGACTGAAATAGCTTTGAAATCGGATAAAGAATATTGTTAGATGGGGTACTGTCAGTGGTTTCAGGGATCCATCTTTCTTCGGGGGGGTCTGGTAGTAGTCTCTATTAAAGACCCTATTCCTCCGGCAATACCGGAGAGTTCTTTTTCGGTGAGTTCTTTGGCCTCATTTTTCAGGAAGTTGAGGCCTTCTTGGGCTTGAGCTTCTGAAAGGGGGATGTCGTATTCGGTTCCCATTTCAATAAGTTCATCAGTGGTTGTGATTTCTTCAAAACGTTTGAGCCAACCGGCGCCAATCTTTTCTTCAAATTGCCTGATTATTTCTTGAAGGTCTTTTGTCATATCTCCTCCTGTTTGGGCAACAATTTGCCAGTTCTTTTTTTGTCTTGAGAAACAGTCTTTAAAATTTTTGAGGAGCAAAACTTCATTGGCTGTTTTTACAGCACGTTTTTTCAATTGTAAACTTTTTCGTTAATTCTTGATAAAACCCTGTACCTACTGTGTACTTTAACCTCTGTTTTGAAAAGGTCGAGACCATGTTGTACCTGAACTTTTTGAAGCGTGATGGCGTATCCCAGCCTTTTCTTCGCATTCTTTTGAGTTTTTCATGTAATACTTTTCCATGATTCCTACTGATTTTTATTATTGAATTTTGAATAAAATATAAAATGCGTCATTGCGCTCCATAAGTATATCATAACTAACACTTTTTGAAACTGTTCCTTAGACTAAAAGGAAAAATTTATCACATTCTCTTAGAGTACTCAATCGATTGGCGTTGATCAGACGGGTGGATTTCATTTGTTTCCGGTTTTGAGAGAAGATATATTGAGTGTTATTCCAAGGTACTGGTAGCTTCGTCAAAGAAAATGATTTTCGGGGTTTTCAGCAGGGTGAATTAAATCTGCAAATCTGATTTAGTTTTGATTTTGTTGGTTAGTGGGATTTACTCAATATGAACATAATTATGATACAATTATTAGAATGGACAATCATAAACCCCTTAAAATTTTAAGTAACAAATATCGAGGGAGGAAAATAACAAAGGGTTGAATCTACTGGAAGATTAAAGGAATTTTGAGAATTAAAGGAGGCTAAAATGAAAAAAATCTTGATACTGATTACGTTGGTGATGTTTTTATCAGTCGTTATTATCGGAAATAAATTACCGGAGATGGTTCTTGTCGGCGCCGGAACTTTCCAAATGGGAAACACGAGGGATGACTACAGTGAAGGTGGCAGCGATGAAAAACCCGTCCATACCGTTAATTTGACTTATGATTATTACATCGGTAAGTACGAAGTGACGTTTAACGAATACGATGCCTACTGCGAAGCTGAGGAAAAACCCAAGCCAAATGACTTCGGTTGGGGACGTGGAAGCCGACCGGTAATCTTTGTAAGCTGGTGGGATGCCATCGCCTACTGTAACTGGTTGAGTGAACAAGCGGGCCTTCAAGTGGCCTATGACGGTAATGGGAATTTCTTAAATCAAAAAGGACAAGTAACGACAGACATTACACAAGTCGTAGGATATCGACTCCCTACAGAAGCAGAATGGGAGTATGCTGCCAGAGGCGGACATGAAGATATCACTGATGGGAATGAAGCCAACGATTATCAATACGCAGGGAGCAATAATATTGATGAAGTGGCTTGGTATTGGGACAACTCAAACAGCAAAACAAATGAAGTGGGACAAAAGGCCCCCAACGAACTGGGACTCCACGACATGAGCGGAAACGTATGGGAATGGTGTCATGACCGATATGGAAGCTATACAAACACAATTAAGACAAATCCCATAGGTCCTGATAACTTCTCCACCCATGTGGGACGCGGCGGATGCTGGATAGATTACGACAGGAGCTGTCGGATTGTCAATCGTGATTACGGCGGCCCGGCTCACAGCAGCCAGGGTTTGGGTTTGCGTATCGCCAGGACCCGGAAATAATTCTCGATTTTCAGGACTCCACAAAAGCACGTAGCCGATTCTTAGGAATCGGCTTTTTTTGTTTTGCTGTCAAACCAAATCTTCTTGGATCTGTACAGTTTACCAGCTATTTTTGAATATACGTGCTGTTTCCTTTTCTTTGCTTATTCCAAGCTATTCTGGTAAAATACGATGAACGGTTCAAAAGACCATCGATAATGATAAATCTTGAAAAAGAAATTCAAATGTGAAAAGGGGAGAAAATGGCAGATATTAAAACACTTTACGAAAGAATATCAACAGAATTAAAAGAGAAGACCCTTCAGGAGGGGAAATATCTTGGAGATGGCATTCTAAAGGTCGACAGCTTTATCAATCATCAGTCCCATCCCGAGATAATGAATCATGCCGGAGAATTTGTAGCCGCCTACTTTGCAGAATATGGTATCACCAAGGTGATCACTATCGAAACATCCGGCATCATTCCCGCTTATGCGTCAGCATCCAGTCTGAATGTCCCGTTGGTATTCACGCGAAAGAAAAAGCCCATTACGATGAAAGAGGATTTTTCTGAATCAGCTCCTTCTCACACAAAAGGCGGCATCGTAACGTTGCATCTGTCACAGGAGATGATCTCTCCCAGTGACAATATCCTCATCGTGGATGACTTCCTCGCAAGCGGAAAGACCATACACGCCTTAGCCAAAATGATAGAACAATCCGGCGCAAGTCTTGCCGGTATCGTAACGATCATCGAAAAGACATTCGAAGGCGGTAGAACACTTCTGGAAAGTAATCTCAACATACCGGTCATAGGGCTGATCAGAATATCTTCTCTCAATGAACAGGGAATAGAATTTGCGGAAGGCATTGGCGTTGAGTTTTAAGACGTGTAGGGGCGGACCGATGTGTCCGCCCGCAGAAAAACAGCAGAAACGATTTTTGGGTAATCAGTCGAAAAATGGTTTTTGCAGTGGAATCAAATGTTGTCAATGATTGCATTTCACAAAATAAGCAATCGACCGGTCATAAGTCTTTTCCTGCTCAGCTGTAAAATAACAGGCCGGGAGTTCGCCCATTCTTCTGTGATAGGTGATGCACTCACAGCATTTACCCATTCTGGGACAACCGGTGTAGGTACAGTTGCAATTTTTTAGATTTTGTTTTATATTGTCGCATTTCATAAGATCACCTCAATGACAACTGAATTGGTTGTTCTGTTTTGATGGGGCTTTTACGTCCGGTCTTCTCTGGAATAAGGGACTCCTAATGAAGAAGGCGCTCCTACCTTCCTTTTCAAAGTATCGGTTGAGGTGAAGAACAGGACAACGATGGTTAATAGATAAGGCAGCGTTTTCAAAAAGTCCGGTGAAATATGTGTGCCCACTGCCTGCATTCTGAGACCCAGAGCGGTGATACCACCAAACAGATAAGCTCCCAAAAGGGCTTTATAGGGATCCCAAGTGGCAAACAGCACCAAGGCTATGGCAATCCAGCCTCTTCCGGCTGTCATGTTTTCAATCCACATTGAGTTGTAAGCCAGTGAAAGATAGGCGCCTCCTATAGCTGTGATGGATCCTCCGATAATAGTATAGAGATACCGGGTAAAAAACACATTGATTCCTCTTGAATCAGCTGCTTCAGGGGATTCACCAACCGCCCTTAAAGTCATGCCCCCCCTGGTTTTATAAATGAAAAACCACATAAGAGGAACGGCCAACAGACTGATATAAACCAGTAAATCATGTTGAAAGAGTATCCTGCCAATTACGGGGATATCGGATAAAACCGGTATGGCGATTGGATCGAAGCGTTTTGCCACTACTCCGATATAATCTTTTCCCCACAACCCGCTGATACCACTTCCCAGCATGGTGATTGCCAGTCCGCTTACGATCTGATTGATTTTCAAAGTGACTGTAAAAAAGGCGTGAATCAAGCCAAGGACAGCACCGGCTATCATAGCAACCAATATAGCCATTAGCAAACTGGAGGTGTTATATGAGACCACAAATCCTCCTATGGCACCGATAAGCATGATTCCCTCAAGCCCCAGATTCATAATTCCGGAACGTTCGGTGAATATGGTGCCCAAAACGGCAAAGAGTAAAGGGGTTCCGGCTCTTACCGTTGCGTGAAGTGTGGCTACGATAAAGGAAAGAATGTCATTCATTTGCGGTCGCCTCCTCTGCTTTCTCAATCTTCAATCGGTAGGCAGCGATGGCCTCTCCACCAAGCAGGCAAAACAATACCAATCCCTGAAATATGGAAATTAAAGATATGGGTAATTTGTAAAACATCTGCAGCTGATCGTTTCCAACCAGCAAGCCTCCAAAGAGAAAGGAAACAAAAATAACGGCAATGGGATTTAGTTTAGCCAACCATGCAACGATGATGGCGGTGTAGCCGTAGCCTGGGGAAAATCCGTGCATGAGTCTGTGTTGCATCCCCATCATTTGAACACCTCCACCCAAGCCTGCTATAGCACCACTTACGACAAGTGAAATGATGGTGTATTTTTTGACTTTGATACCAGAATAAGTAGCTGCTTTTATATTATCGCCAACAATCCTGGAATTAAATCCCCACTGCGTCTTCACGTTGATATATTGGAGCAGGATTGCAAAGGCAATGGCTATAAAAACACCGATGTGAACGTTGCCGTCAAAAAAAGTGGGCAGCATTGCAGGTTCAGGAAAAGCAGCAGTTCCCGGGAATCCAAATCCCTTAGGATCTCTCCAGGGACCGTAAACAAGATGATCCACCCAAAAAATAGCCACGTAATTGAGCATCAACGTGACGACAATCTCATCTGTTTTCGCATACGCTTTCATAAGTGCCGGGATAAGAGCCCAAAGCGCACCGGCAATGGCACTGAAAATAGCCACAAGGCTTATAAGAAGGATAGGAGATGTGATCCCTCTAAATACAAAGAGAGCCGCCCAAGTTGCAGCCAGCGCCCCCATATAAAGCTGGCCTTCTCCACCGATATTCCAAATTTTCATCTTATAGGCAAAAGAAAGGCCCAATGCCACAAATGCAAGAGGAACCATCTTGGAGATCGTACTGTATAAACCGTATTGGTTGAAAAAAGGCCAGGCAATTAATTCTTTGTACGCCGAAACAGTTTCGCTGAATGCCGCTTGAAAACTCCCTAACCTACCTATAAAGAATATTGTCAGGATGACAAACATGATTAACAGGGCGACAAATACAGAAATGACAGGTACAACCAAAGCCAAATACCTGGGAGTATTCAGTCTTTTTTCGATTTTAATTTTCATGTATGGAATCCTCCCTTGTTCCGGCCATCATAAAGCCGATTTTTTCTGTATAGGATGGATCAGGTGGCGTATAACCCATTATTTCACCTTCGTATATCACGGCAACCCGATCGGACAATCTGAAGATTTCGTAGAGTTCTCCGGCCAAGAGTAAGATGGCTGATCCTTTTTTCTTTTCTTCCAACAGGGCTTGGTAGACAAATTCCATGGCACCAATATCCAGCCCTCTGGTTGGATGTTCTGCAATAATAACTGAAGGATTGTTGGATAACTCTCTTGCCAAAACCACTTTTTGGAGGTTACCTCCGGATAAATACCGGACTCGTGTTTTGGAGGAAGGAGTGGAGATGGAAAAATTCCGGATTAATTCTCCTGTTTTTTCATGCATCTGTTTAATTTGCATATTCCAAGCTGAAGATTTTTTCAAACCGGGAATGGCATTTTTCATAAAGATATTGGACATAACTGAAAGGTTGGGACAAGTGGCAATGGATTTTCTATCTTGAGGAATAAAAGAAAGTCCTGATTGTATTCTCTTTTTAATGGAACGATGGTGAAGGTCTTCGCCGGCCATTTGTATAGTCCCTCTTTCAATGGGTCTTAATCCATATATGGCTTCAGCTAATTCCTTTTGACCGTTTCCGGCAACACCGGCTATTCCCAATATTTCCCCTCCGCGAATTTCAAGGGAAAGATTTTTCACGGCCATTAACCCTTTATCATTTTTAACACTCAAATCTTTTATCTCAATCTTTACAGGACCAGCCTCCACCAAGGGTTTTTCCTGGTCCAATAACACATCACGACCCACCATTCTTTGGACAAGAGTTCTTCTGTCCACTTCATCACGATTTAATGTTCCTGCATTTTTACCATTGCGCAGGACACTGATTCGATCACTGATTTCAAGAACTTCATCCAATTTGTGACTGATGAAGATGACAGAAGAACCTTCCTGTACGAGTTTTCTGATCGCACTAAAAAGTTGTCGTGTTTCCTGAGGGGTTAAAACGGCGGTGGGTTCATCCAATATAAGGATGTTTGCACCGGTATAAAGCAGTTTTAATATTTCTATTCTCTGCCTTTCACCGACAGATAGTGTCCATACTCTTGCTTTGGGGTGTACCGGAAGAGAATAGCGTTCGCCTAATTCCTTAATCTGTTGTTCCACTTGTTTGGTCTTGATAATGAATCCAAAATTTTTTAAGCCAAGTATGACATTTTCAGCCACTGTAAAGGATGGGACAAGGGCAAAATGCTGCTGCACCATGCCAATTCTGTCCCGGATGGCATCTTGAGGTGAATGGATGGCAGTTTTTTTGCCGTTGATGCGAATTTCTCCATGATCCGGATGGTAGATACCAAATAGGACGTTCATCAGGGTTGTTTTACCTGCACCGTTTTCACCTAATAAGGCATGAACCTCACCTTTTCGGATTTCAAGAGAAATGTCGTCATTGGCCAGTACACCGGGAAAGGCTTTTTGGATATTTTTCATTTCAAGAATAGGGTAATTGTCCAAAAAAATCACTCCAACAATAAATTGAGGGGCCTTTTCAGCCCCTCAATATTAAGCTTAGTCTATTGCAGTCTTCCAACTACGTTACTTACAAACCAATCCATGCTGAGAAGTTCACCATCTGAAGCCATTTCTCCTTCAGCATATCTTAGGTTTCCATCCTGATCGTATATCGGTCCCTGGAAAGGATGGAACTGATCCTTAATAATGCTTTCTCTCATGGCATGTACCAAATTGGCAACACCGGCGGGAACCAGGTCGCTCATGACAATATCCACCAGTTCATCCTCGATCCCACCCCAATAAGGTTCATTGGTCCACGTGTCATTTTGAACATCCTGGACAGCTCTTGTATAATACGGTCCCCAAGCCCAAATAGGAGCAGCTAAGAATGCATTTGGAGCGAAGGCGCTCATGTCACTGTTGTATCCGATGGACATCACACCGCGTTCTTCCGCAGCCTGTTGTGGTGAGGCAGAGTCTTGATGCTGTGCGATAACATCTGCTCCGATATCCAAAAGGGAAATAGCGGCATCTTTTTCCAATGTGGGATCAAACCATGTATTGGACCATACGACATGAATTTTCGCTTCCGGGTTAACATAACTGACACCTAAGGCAAAGGCGTTTATTCCTCGAATAACTTCCGGAATAGGGTACGCTGCAACATATCCGATGATGTTGCTTTTGGTCATGGCCCCAGCAACGAGACCGCTTAAGAAACGGGGTTGATACATTCTTCCAAAATATACACCCATGTTGTCCGTTGTCTTGTAACCGGAACAATGCATGAATGTGGTTTTTGGGAATTGTTTGGAAACTTTTACCATAGAGTCCATATAACCAAAACTGGTTCCGAAAATAATGTCATACCCTCTTTGGGCATATCCTCTGAAGACACTTTCAGCTTCGGCGCCTTCAGGAACACTTTCGATAATGTCAACGACTACATCTTTTCCAAGGGCTTCTTCCAAATACAATCGCCCCTGATCATGCATAAACGTATATCCACCATCTCCTATCGGTGAAACATAAATGAATGCAACGCGTGTTGCTGCTACGCCCAGTGAAACCATCAAGAACAAAATTGCCAAAACAAACAGCAGTTTTTTCATTTTACTACCTCCTTTTGGATTAAAACGGTCATTCTTCTCATGTAAGTTCTGTCAACTATTTTAAAACTTACCATAAAGCTAATAGAATAATCTCGTTCAAGAGGGCGATTTAGGGTCTGTACAAAATATTCCCTCCCAAAACAGGGTAAGGTAGATCTTGGCAACATAACAAATCTTTTTAAAAAAGTGCTTGAAAAACTTATAATAATTTTATCATACTTTAACCTTAAAAAAAATCTCTCTGTTTTTGTTTTCAATCAAACAATAAAAATCCCAATAATGGTAAGTTCATGCAAACAAGCATAGGGGACAGTTTGAAGAGCATCCCAATGTTTAGATACGATGTCACTGATTACACTTAACAAAATAAGCAATCGAGCGATCATAGGTCCTTTCCTGTTCAGCGGTAAAATAACAAGCCGGGAGTTCTCCCATTCTTCTGTGATAGGAGATGCATTCACAGCATTTTCCTTTTCTGGGGCAACCCGGATAGGAGCAGTTGCAATTCTTCAGGTTTTGTTTTTCATTTACACATTTCATCAATTGACCTCCAATAGCTTTAATTTATGAAATTTCTTTTCATATTCAGAAAAAACCTTCAGAAGTATTATACATGGTATTTTTTTAGATGAAAAAGAACTAATTATTTTGGGATTCCAATCTTTGCAGGAGCACCGGGGTGTGCTCCTGCAAATGAGACAATGGTTGATTTTTACGATGATGTCTACAAAAATGGCTTTTTTAACAGGGAAAAATCATCATCTTATCGGACAGTTTTTGTTGAATAAAAAGACTAATGTCATCCATCGCTTCTTTGGCCTCCCGGAACAATGGAGAAAGGATGGGAAAGGCGTGAACCATGTTTTCCCATTTCTTCAGTGTTATTTGTGTTCCTTGCTCTTGCGCTTTTTTTGCAAAAGCAATCGTGTCATCCAGGTGAATCTCATGAGTGCCGATACACAGGTAGATATGGGGGAGGTTTGACAGATCCCCAAATTGCGGGGATAGGTATGCGTTTTTGTATTCGGTGTTGCCAATATAATAGGCAGTCCATACCGACCAGGAATTCATGGGCGCAATATCATGTTTTGCATTGGTTATAAACGATTCAGCCCGGCAACTCAGATCCGTAACCGGTGAGATGGAAACGGCGGCTTTTGGTAATGGGATCCCGTTATCCCTTAGAGCTTTTAGTGTGGATAGGGTCAAGGTTCCACCGGCTGATTCTCCGCAAATTAAAATGTTTTCAGGGGCGTAGCCCTCTTCCAGCAGATATTGATAAGCGGATACACAATCATCCAAAGCAGCCGGGAAGGGATGCTCAGGGGCTAAACGATAATCAAATAGGAGGGCCTTTATGCCTGTTCCCATAACAAATTTGGATACGTGTCCCCGATGGGTTAAACAAGAGCCCGACATAAATCCACCTCCATGGATATACAGGATCACTTTATCTTTTGGTGCGTCTTTATGGATCAGCCATTCGGCATACATAGATGGATTTTGAGAAACGAAATCCTGGGAGTGTTCTTCGAAACTCCATGGATTTTGAGAGGTGAAATCCCGGGAGTGTTCTTTGGGATTTGAGAAGCCGGTTCCCGGGAGTGTTCTTTGAAGCTCCGAGAAACGCCATGGAATTTTGGTTGATTGGACTTGAACAGCCTCTGGTATCTTCTCTGTCTTTCTTGAGGCATCATCTACCTCTTTTCTGAATCTTTCAACATCGAAATTTTCATCGATGACTTCCGGTTTCAGTTTAAATTTGAACAGATGTCTATTTCGGATCATTCCGATGATTAATTTGCTTTTTAAGCTTTGCATGGATATAACCTTTCCTTTCTACACTTTATTGTGTGCTCTCTTCATTTTCCAAGGCAACCACGAGGGGTGCCCCTACAAAAAGCGATGTTAGACCAATTACAGTTTTTTCCCGTAGGGGTGCCCCTTGTGGGCACCTGTTTTAATAATAGAAAAAAGTGATCTCACCAGCCCCTATTTAAGAAAAGTCTTCAAGAGAATCTCCGGTTTCGGGAACACTTTACTTTCCTTCCTGGTAGATTTGTAAATCGCCAGTCCGTTGATAAAGGTCCAAAAAACGATTGAAAGCGAATAGGGATCCCCTTCGATAATGGTGCCTTCTTTTTGTCCTGTTTTGAATATTTCCGAGAGTATCTGATAGGGAATATCTCTTTTTTCATCCAAAACAGCTTTGACCTTTTTAGGAATGGCTGTGGAATTTCTGGCACTAATGATGATCCTCACCGTTTGATTAAAGGTATCGCTGGTTTGTATGGTTTTAAACAATTCCCTGATGGCATCACGAATCTTTTCAGCTGCGGGTTGTTTGGATTTCTTTAATCCTTCCACAGCTTCGTTCATCATATCCAGGGAATTTGAAATTACTTCAAGATAGATATCATCTTTTGACTTGTAATAGTGATATACCAGTCCTTGTGCCATTGAAGCATCTTTAGCAATATCTGTTATCGTTGTTGCAAAAAAGCCTTTGGAGGCAAATAGTTTCACAGCTCCTTCTTTGATCACTTTTTTTCTTTCTTCTCTCATCTTTTCATTTTGTGCTTGTGTTCTTGCCAATTCTCTCACCTTTCTTTATCTTTGGTTGAACGTTCATTCAATATATTATCAGAAGTCTCCTATTTTGTCAAGAGGTTTGAGTCATTCTGCTATAATTTAGAGCCAATGAAAGGAGAGCGTATGATGGATTCTATACAGTTGAAGGAAATTACTTTAGATAATTTGAGAGCAGTGTGTCAATTAAGCGATACACTGACACCCCAGCAACAACAATGTGTTTCATCCAATGCGTATTCCATTGCTCAGGCGCATTATTGTAAAGAGCGTGCCTGGTTTCGGGCGATTTATTTGAAAGATGAGCCAATCGGTTTTGTGATGGTGGATGTCAAATTGGATGAAGACAAATTAACAGAAGATGAAAAACCCAGTGTCATGCTTTGGCGATTTATGATTGCGCGTGATTATCAGGGAAAAGGACACGGGAAAAAGGTCTTGGATATACTCGTTGAAAAATTCCGTCAAGAATCCTATCGCTTTTTCTTTACATCTTGCAGAACGGGAGAGGGCAGTCCTTATCACTTTTATTCGAGTTATGGGTTTAAAGACACGGGTTTGATGCAAAACGATGAGAAGATCCTCAGTTTCAAACTGACATAGTGGGGTGATGGTATAACCGTTTATTTGATTCGACATGGCGAGAGTGAAGCCAACAAACTAAATGTCTTTTCCAATACAGGCTATCAGCATGGATTGACTCCGGAAGGCAAGCAACAGGCTTTTTCTGTTTTAAACCAGCTTCAGAGTATGGGAATCCAGCCAAAAGCCATCTATTCCAGCCCTCTTAAAAGAGCGGTGGAAACGGCTGAAATTATTGCTAAAGGGTTTGAACTCCCGTATGAAAAAGCCCCCGAATTGACAGAATTCAGTGTAGGCTTCCTTGAAGGGAAATCTTCTGAGGAAGACTGGTATCAGTTTAAACTGCTTTGGAATGAATGGTTTTTGAACGATAACGACGCTTATAGAGTTGAAGGGGGCGAAAGCCTAACGGATGTTGTTACCAGAATCCAATCGTTTTTGAACCACTTAAAGGAAACCCATCAACCTGAAGATACACTGCTTCTGATCGGACATGGCGGAACATTTAAAGCCATTTTGCCTTTCCTGGATGAGACAGTGTCCAGAAAAAGCCTGAGAGAGACTTGGTTGAAGCATACGGATATTGTTAAGATTGAAATGAGCAAGGTAATTAGGGTCTGCTGAAAAACTAATAATTCCTCCTTTGGGGGAGGTGCCCCCGCAGGGGGTGGAGGGGGTTATTGGGAGAAAACCATTAACAGTGATGTTCCCGTTAGAGTGTTTAGACCCCCCCCGCCGCAAGCGGCCCTCCCCCCCCAATGGGGGAATTATCAGCTGAAAGGTTTTTCGCCAATTTTCTTAAAAACCCTTGCAGCTAG
>CAZRYM010000060.1:0-12004 GCA_964604305.1 uncultured Thermotogaceae bacterium
AAGTTTCGAACCATTTTCCTTCGGGTTTAAGAAAATCCAAAATGCCTTTGATCGGGAATTGTCCATGGCTGATGCTGTAGGTTTGCAGTCCCAAAAATGAGGTGATGTAATCGCATGAGTTTCTTTTAATGGGGGCATTTTGGTATGAGCCGGCAAGGAAGATGACTTTCGGGCTTTTTTCCTGCATAGAGAGGATGCGTTTGAAGTTGAGAATCTGATCAAAATGCAGGTCCATTGCAATGTATAAAAACACTTCATCTTTTTCCATCAGTCTTTCCAGTATTTGATTATCTCGGACGCCGCCTTGTGTCATGTAATCGAAGATGATTTTACCCTGAAGGTTTTCTTTGATAAGTTGCTGTTGTACCCAGTTGTTGGCTCCTGAAACGATGCTTGTGTATTCGGGTGGAGAGACTTCATCACCTTTCAGGAGATTCAATTGATCGTAAATGGGGTTTTCATATATCACACCGTCAAAGACAATAATGCCTTCTTTGATTTGTGCCGTATACCCACATTCACAGTGTAGGGTTCCGTTCATGATGTAGTTGTGAGCGATGTCTCCGTTTTCGATAGAGAGGTTGGCTGAACATTTTGGGCAAGCCAGTTTATTTAAACAGTCAAGTGGGAGTCCGACTTTTTCTTGTTTTTGTTGTACGATTTCGTATTTTTCTTTTATTTCGTCACGCCTGTTGATGAGTTCTTCTTTGGCTTGAATGAGATCTTCGATTTGTTCTTCCATATCTTGGATTTTTTGGTCAAAGAATTGGAACAGTTCATCTCTCATAAACAGGGTTCTTTTGGTTGAATTTCTGAAAAATGAAAGATACTTGGCGATTTCCTGTAATGTGAAACCCATATCTTTCAATCTCATGATGGTAGTCATGTCTTCTACGCATTTTTCACTGTATTCGAAATGAGTTCTGGTTTTAATGGGGTTTAATAGCAGTTTGTTTGTGTAGAATCTGACCGTCTCTTTGTTGATGTTGAATTTTTGCGCGAATTCGCCTATTTTCATATATATCCCTCACTGTTTAATTTATTATTAAAAAGTAATGTTTTTCTATAAAATCCTTTAGGGTACCCACGAGGGGCACCCCTACCCATAATACCAGCTTTTGGAGTTCGATTTACGAAGGAGCCCTATACCCTTTATTACAGCTTTTGGGGTTCAGTTTGTGAGTGGCTCCTTTACGTTAGGGATGTGGTTCTTTTATGATAACATTTTTTGTGATAAAATAAGAATATATTTTTTTTAGGAGTATCTGACGATGGAAAAGTTTAATAAAATGCTTTACTTTGATGTGATGAAAGGGTTTCTAATATCAGCTGTCATTATGGGGCATTCATTTATCATTGTGACCCCCTATCTTTCTTCTTTTATAGAGAAGTTGTCTTTTTCGGTTTTTTGCAAATTGTTGTCTCCCTGTGTGTTTTGTTTTTTTTATTTTTTCGGTTATGGCCAGGGTTTAAAACGCAAACGCGGTAATACCAAAAGGCTCATGAAAAGAGTTTCATCTGTTTTTTTTTCGTATGTCATTTGGGCTTCTCTCGCTTGGTTCTCTTTTCAGTTGCTTGGTTCCGATTTTCGCGTTATCGATAATACAAAGGGAATTCTTGCGGATAAACCGTTTACCCTTCGGTATTTAGGTGTCATATTCACTTTTTCAGGTTCCTGGCAATACTATTTCATCTTCATTTTTATCATCTCTATGTTTTTTTTATACTTCTTCAGAAAAGCATCTTTAAATGCATTGAAGGTTTATTTAATTTTATTTTCAATGTTGCAAGTCTCTTTATTTTTTATCATCACATTTTACTTGTATACAGTACCGGGTGATTTTGAGAATTTAAAGAGGTTGGGTATTCTTGTGTATGCAAACCCCATTGCCTGGTCTATCCCTTTGTTCTGGGGTTATTATCGTGCTGCTGCAAAAAAAACTGTTGTTGGAAAAATAAACTCTAAATGGTTTTATTTTCTTTTGTCAATTGTATATTTTCTGGCAGTTTCAGAAACTTTTCTCTTGGGAGAAAAATGGAATGGTTACTTCTTGTTGGATCAATTTACCCTTCTTACTCTGTTAAATTCTGTGCTAATGATCTATTTTTATGACGGTTTAATCAGGAAATTGGTCAGCAGTTTGAGAAAAGAGTCTTCTGTTATTACCTTTACAGGTACTATGGGCCGTTATTCTATCATTCCATTTTTTGTGCATCTCCCCTATCAGTGGTTTGTTTTTGTCTTGTTAAAACAATTAACTCATGTGGAACTCGAACCCCTTCTAGCCTTTATTGTTCTCTCGGTTATCGGATTGTTCCTGTCATATTATGCCATTAAACTAATTGAATTACTTCCCGTGAAAATTAAACGATTATTGATGGGCATATAAAAAAAAGCCCCTTCAAAATGAAGGGACTTTGTGGTATATTTCTTTAGGTAGTTTTACTGTAAATTTTCTATGGTAATAAGTTGAAGAGGAACGATTACTAATTCTTCTATTTCTTTTCCATCCATTAAATCGTTTGCTGCTTCAACTGCCATAGCCATCTGGAGAGCTGGTTGTTGCTTAACGGTAGCAACCATTTCTCCGTTTTTAATGGCTTCCAGTGCGTCATCAACTGCGTCTATACCAAAGACTTTAATTTCGTCAATTCTTCCATCGGAAATGATGGCCCTTACTGCTCCTAATGCCATTTCGTCATTGTGGGCATAAACGGCATCTAATTCAGGATTGCCCTGGAGTACATCTTCCATAACTCTGGCAGCTTCTTCTCTGGAATAATTTGCTGTAAGACTGGTTACAACTTCAATACCGTCGTATTGATCGATAACTGCTAAAAATCCTGCTTGTCTGTCGTTGGCTGATGGAGCTCCGGGAATTCCTTCCAGGATTGCAACTTTTCCTTTTCCGTTCAGCGCTTCAACAAGTGCTTTTCCGGCCAATTCTCCTGCTTCTTTGTTGTCGATATCCAGATGTTGTGCTACATCTACATTATTTGCAGGCCTTGTAACAGTGATTACCGGTATTCCCATCATGATCGCTTCAAGAACTGCAGGTACAACTGCATCAGAATCTGTTGGATTGACAATGAGTACATCGACGTTTCGTGTAATAAGATCCTGAATCTGTGAGAATTGTTTTTCTGAGGAATCCTGAGCATCCAAAGTGATCATTTCAATTCCAAGCTCTGCAGCTTTTGCTTCTCCTCCCTCTTTCATTGTTACGAAGAAAGGATTTGCGAGTGTGGATACGGCAAAACCGATTACTTTGTTAGCCGAGAAAACCATTCCTGCCATCAATACAATTAACAATAAAACAACAAACTTCTTCATTATTTTTCCCTCCTGTTTTAGGGGTTATTCTCCCCTTTTTGCCATTACGGCTATTAAGATTATGATTCCTTTTACGATCTGTTGAAAAAATGCCGAGACTCCAATGAGGTTCATTCCATTATCAATGACACCGATTACCATCGCTCCAAGGAGTGTTCCCAATACCGTTCCAATTCCTCCGGAAAGTGAAGCACCTCCAAGTATGACGGCTGCTATGACATTTAATTCCATCCCTTCAGCAGCTGTTGGTTGTGCTGAAAGGAGTCGTGAGGTTATAAGGATTCCACCAAGCCCACTTAAAATACCGGATATCATGAAGGCGATGACCCTGTATTTTTTTACCGGGATGGCAGAGAGTTCAGCAGCCTGTGTATTTGCACCGATGGATCTCATGTAGATGCCGTGTTTTGTCCTGTTCATGAAATAGAAGGCAATGATAAAAACGCCAACCGCTATCACCGTTGAAAATGGGATCGGACCGATATATCCGGCACCGAGTTTACCAAATGCTATCGGCAATCCCGATATAGGTTTTCCGCCTGTCCATACCAGTCCTATTCCCCGTGCAATTCCGAGCATTGCCAGGGTGACGATAAACGATTGTACTTTTCCATAAACAGTTAATAACCCGTTGATGGAGCCCATTAAAAACCCCATTCCCAACCCGGTAAGAATCGCGAGAAAAATCGAACCTGAGGCACTTAATGCAGCGGCAGTGGCAACTCCTGAAAGTGCTGCAAGGGATCCAACGGAAAGGTCAATTTCGCCTGTTAATATGACAAAGGTCATTCCAATTGCCACTATTAAAGTGATAGATACTTGTCGCGTGATATTCAGGAGGTTTCTGGATGTAAAGAAATAAGGTGACAAAATCATAAATGTAATAACGAGTATGGCCAAGATGAGTAAAAGACCTAATTCACCTTTGAGCAGTTTTTTGATTTTTGAGACGTGATCATTAGCGTCAATTTGCATTTGCTTTGTCTGGTTTTTCATTGTTGTCCTCCTAACGCGACGGATAGTATTTTTTCCGTTGTAGAATTTTCTTTGGTGTATTCTTTGACTATCCGGCCTTTTCTTAAAATAAGAATTCTATCACAAATTCCGTTAATCTCTTTAAATTCTGCGGAAAGGATGATGATTCCCACCCCATCTGAAGCAAGATTTTGTATGAGTTTGTAAATCTCTGACTTTGCTCCAACATCAATTCCCCTGGTAGGTTCATCCATAAGGATTATCTTAGGTTCTCCTGAGAGCCATTTCCCGACTACTACTTTCTGTTGATTCCCGCCGGAAAGGTTTTTGGCATCCGCCTTCACATTCAACGGCTTGACTTTTAGTTTTTTTGCGGTTTCAAAAGCAAGCTTGTTCCTGCCTTTTGTGGAAACAAAAGTGTTTTTAATAACTTTGTCGATATTTGTGACGGTTACGTTGTGCTCAACTGAAAGGTTTAAAAAGAGACCCTGGTCTTTTCGATCTTCCGGGATCAATGCAAATCCGTTTTTATGGGCATCTTCAGGTGACTTGTGTTTGATTTCTCTTCCGTTCAGGATTATTTGTCCCTGTTGGCATTTATCCGAGCCAAAAAGCCCTAAGGCAAGTTCGCTTTTTCCCGCTCCGATGATTCCGGTAATTCCCAGGATTTCACCTTTTTTGAGGCTAAAGGAAAGGGGCTCCTTCATTTTAGAAGACTTAAACTCTGTAATTTCAAGAAGAGTGTCTTCTTTCGGTCTGTCTATCCTGGGGGGGAATTCATCTGAAAGTTCTTTCCCAAGCATGGCCTTAATGAGGGTCTTTGGATCTGTAGAATTGATTTCGAATGTACCTGAATTTTCTCCATCTCTGAATACACTTGCCCTGTCACAGATTCTAAATACCTCATCCAGATAATGAGTGATGTAGATCATATTGACTTTTTTACTTTTCATATCATCCATGATTGAGAACAACTTTTCTATTTCAGCTGAACTCATTCCCGTTGTTGGCTCGTCTAGCACAAGGATATTTGCATTAATGGAAAGGGCCTTTACAATTTCAAGAATTCGTTTTTCACCCATGCCTAAATCGCTGACCATTGCATTTGGCTTGATATCTATTCCAAATTTTTTGAGATAATTCAAGGATTTTTCCAAAATCTCTTTAAAATCTATTTGACCCAAGAAATTTTTTACTGGTTCATGTCCCAGGAATATATTCTGTGCCACTGTTAATGACTCCACCAGACTTAATTCCTGGTAAATTGCTGCAATTCCTTTGTATCTTGCGGCAATTGGATTTTCCACAATCGTTTTTTCCCCTTTGATGACGATACTTCCCGAGTCCATTTGATAGACACCGGTCAGTATTTTGATCAGGGTAGATTTACCTGCACCATTTTCTCCAAGCAAGGCGTGAATTTCTCCTTCGTTTAACTCAAAGTCAACGCCCTTGAGTGCTTTGACTCCTCCGAAGCTCTTTTTAATTGATTCAAGTTTCAGTACCGTTTTTGTTTTCTTTTCAACAGTTACTGACAAATGTATCCACCTCTTCAGTAGAAGGTATTGAAGTTTGGGCACCGTTCTTTGTTGTACTTATGGCGGCAGCGGCATTTGCATAGTTAATTGATTCTTCTAAAGTGCAATTTTGAGATAGTTTTGCACACAATGCCCCTGAAAAGACATCTCCTGCAGCAGTCGTGTCAATCGAGTTGACCTTATTACCTTTAAACACTTCTGGTTTATTGTTAATGAGGGTCATGCAACCGGATTGTCCCAATGTGATAAAGGGGTATCTCACACCCTTTTCTTTTAAAAAATTCAAAAATCCCACTCGGTCCTCTTCGTTATCAATCTTTTTTCCGGCTATGATTTCTGCTTCCGTTTCATTGGGTTTGATAATGTCGATGCATTTTAATACTTCATCCGGAATCTTTTCTACCGGGGCGGGTGCAGGGTCAACTACAACAAACATACCCGATTGCTTTGCTGTAATGATCGCTTTGAAAATGATGTCCATGGGGCTTTCGAATGTAGTGAGTAGTATCATCCCTGATTTGAAGTATTGCCTGTTAATGGATAAATCATCTACACTGAATGCGGCATTACTTCCGGGGGTAAAGGCTATGGAGTTTTCCCCTTGTGAGTCAACCCAAATCATTGCAATTCCGGCCGACCCTCCTTTTTGAATCTTAATAAGCTCCGTGGAAACGCCCTTTTCTTTCAATGAATTTATGAGTGATTGCGAAAAATCATCATCGGAGAGTCTTGTCATCATTTTTACTTTAGCACCGCTTTTAGCAGCTGCAACAGCTTGATTTCCGCCTTTTCCACCGGGATACGTGTTGAAATTATCTGTTATGACTGTTTCACCGGGTTTTGGAAAAGACTTGAGATTCATAACAAGGTCCATGTTAACGCTTCCAAGACAAATGACCTCATTTGAAAAAGAATAATCAATCATCGGTGTCCTCCCTAAGTTTTTGAACAATCTCCATAAATCTTGTCACTCTACTTCGCTCCACTTCATTTTTCCATTTTCCGTCTTTTTTGAAGTGACTGCCAACAATGGCGCCATCTGAAATGTTAAGGAGCTGATAGGCGTTTTCTTCATTGATGCCACTTCCAAGTATGACCGGTAATGATGTGCTTTTTTTAAACGCAGCTATTCTATCCGGTGTTGGTGCTATACCGGTTTCAAATCCGGTGCAGATTAATACTTCTGCTCCTTCAGACTCCGCATCAAACGCCTGTTCTTCAACAGTTCTGTCTGAAATGATGTAATGGCTACCATGTTTGACGTGCACATCGCAGAAGAAACGAACATCCTGTGTTTTCAAAAAAGAACGTTTTCTGGCAAGTTGATAACCGATTCCTTCAGTGATTCCCGTGTGGGAAACGTATGCATTTACCCATTCAAAGACTCTAATCCATTTTGCTCCGGATGCCACAGCGGCCGAAAGGGCTGCATCTCCTCCGTTTAGATGGCAGTTGATACCAACGGGGAGGCCGGTCTCTTTTCTGACTTCTAATGCTGCTATGGAAAGAGATGCAACTGTTTCGTAACCGATTTTTTCACCGGGTAGATATGGAAAATCCCATATATTTTCAACTTGTAGCCCGTCAATTCCTTCTTCCTTCAGTATTTTTGCCTCTTCAAGAGCTATATCAATTATTTTTTGGAAATCTTGTTTTTGAGGATCATATAGCGGAGAGCCCGGTAAAGGTCTTAAGTGGATCATTCCTATTATGGGTTTCTTTTTTTGAAAGATACTCTCCAAATGATTTTTCTCTTTCATATTTACCACGTCTTAAAAGTCCACTCCCGAAACAAGTATGATATTCGCATAAGGTGTAAATTCTCCCGTTTTGACAAATACTTTCATCTCTTTACCTTCTAAAGAACCGTTTAAAACCATGTGCTTAAAATCTGGATGGGGTATGTTTTCTTCAACGATATCATTGCCCTTATTTTTGATAGGGGTGATTATTTTCTGTAATTCTTCATAAACTTTTGGACTGACCGTTTTGGTTTCATCTGCTATGATGACTTTTTCTATTTCCAATTCCTCCAAAACAACTTTAACTACATCTGTAAAAGCCGGTAAGCCCCTACCTACTGAGACATCGATGCACTCCGTCTTTTCGTGTCGTGGAAAGGGAAAACCCCTGTCTGTAATAACAATCATGTCTCCATGTCCAAGTCTTGCTACAGCTCGTGCCAAATCATTGTGTAAAATTCCCTTAGTTTTCATTATTTTTCCTCCTTTATGCTGATTGTCTGATGATCAACTGTGTTTTTAATTCGATAATGTTGTGAACTGGTTTTTTCTCTTCGTTGAGTCCTTCTATCTTTTTCAGTAGAGAGTTCATCGCCTGAACTCCCGCTTCGTATTTATACTGGTCAACAGTTGTCAATGCGGGTACAACTAACCTTGAAATAAAGATGTTGTCGTATCCGATAATGGCTATTTCATCCGGTATTTTTATGTTCTTTTCCTTTATGGCTTCCAGAGCTCCCCATGCCATCAGGTCGTTACAAGCGAACAGGGCTAAGGGGAATTCGTTTTCTTCGATGAGTTTTTTTGAAAGGTTGTAGCCACTGTCATATTTAAAGTCTCCAAAGTAAACTTTTATATTTGCTTTTGGAATACCTGAATAGATTAAAGAATCCGTAAAACCCTTAAGCCTTTTACGTGCCGGTGATACTTCCTGTGGCCCCGCGATACAGGCGAAATTTTTAAAATTCTTGCTGAGAAAATGTTTCGCCACTTGTTTCGCCCCTTTCTCGTTGCACATATAAATACTATCCAGTAGAGAATCTTTAAGTTCAACCTTTCGATCAAGAATAACCGTTGGTGTGTCATTTATATTTTTTTGAATCTCCTCTTCTGACATTCTGGGGGCAACGTTGATAATTCCTTCAACGCGTTGGGATATAAAGGTATCTAATATTTTTCGTTCCTGTTTGATGTCCCCGTCGGTGTTTGTTAAGAAGAATTGAAAATCATTTTCCAGGCAGACTTTTTCAATTCCCCGGGCGATTTCTGCAAAATAGGGGTTTGTAATATCGGGGATCATGAGGCCGATGAAATACGTGCGATTTTGTTTAAGATTCTGAGCTATTTTACTGGGTTTATAACCAAGTTCTTGTATGGTTTGTATAACGGTTTCTTTTAATTCCGGGCTGACATATTTTTTCCCTGATAACGCATTCGATACCGTTGCAACGGAGACTCCAGCAGCTTTAGCGACATCTTTCATACTTAGTCTCATAATGACCCCCTTTCAGTTAAACGTTTAGTTAATCGTTTAACTGAATAATACGCCAAATATTTTTTCAAAACAAATCCGATTATTGTTCTTGAGAAGTGATTAATGAAGTTTATCTGATAATAATTGAAAAAAACGACGAATTTTGAAGGAATTCTTTGTTTTAGACTTTTCTCTTCTTTGAATGTTAGTCTAATGGATACGTAAAGAGCTGGAAAAATATCTTCTTTTCGCGGTTCAGCAGTTTAAGTTCATTTTGTAGCTTGTTCAAAGTAGAAGGAGAGGGTTTCCCCTCTCCTGCGGAAGCGGAGTAATCCGCCTTAGAGTCAAGTTATTATGAGTGAAGCGTTATTAGTAGCATCTGAACATGAAATAGTTCTGTTTGTTCTCGTTGTATAGTTCTTTAGCGGTAGGAGTCGTTTTCTTTTTCAGGTTGAATATCTTTTTCATCATGATTATCCCTCCTTTTTGAATGACATAATCATGATAAAACAAGTAGTATTCTACCTGTCAACCGGTGAGTTTTCTCTTCTGCTGTAAAATTTTTATGAAAACGTGCAGTGTACTACTCGTTTCCTTCCACTCTTTTAAAATCACCGGTTCCTTCCGCAACAAAAGTATTAATCGCGAAGGATTCAGCTCCACCGTATATGTCAATTTTAAAAGTTGCCACACCTATAGAGTCTAATCCGGAGTGGCCATACACAACTTCAAAGGAGTCTCGGTTGAGGTGTTGCAGATAAAATGGATCGTCTAAAGGTCCCATGTGCATGACGAGTTTGTTTTCAGTTGTTTCAATGGTCACGGTTCCATACACATTGTTATGATACATACCGGTGTAAGTAGAAAGTTCTTGAGGCTGTGAGTATTGTTCAGGAGCATAGTCCTCTTCCTCTTCAGTACTTTTAAGAATGTTTTCGAAATCCGTTTTAGCTCTGTTTCCTAATTCGCCGGTGATATAAGATTCAAAAAAATCTTTTGCCAAATTATCCGGTAAGTTGGTTCCCCCCACATTTGACAAGATGATGATCCCGATATCCATTTTTGGGATAAAGGCAATCATGGTTTTTGAACCCACAGTGCTACCGTTATGCCAATACATGGGATAGGATAGAAAATCCTGATAGACCCAACCCTGGCAATAAGCAGTCAAATCCCCTTCTTTTGAAGAGTGAATAAAAGTTGCAGGTTGATGGAGGAATGACAATGCTTCTTCTGAGATAAGCCTCATATCCTTGTATTCTCCAAAATTCATATTAAATGACAGCCATTTCACCATATCGCTGATGCTTGAATCAATTCCCCCTGCAGGAGCGTAAGTATAGGACCATTCAAATTGTTGTTCAAGTGGATTTAGAGGAGATAGAACAATTTCTTTCTTTCCTGAAGCTTCTTCTATAGTAAAAACATGTGTGATGGTTTTATTCTTCCTTTGAAGGTGGTCTTTGTAGCTGATGGTGGTATCTTTCATGGATAGAGGAGTGAATATCTTTTCATGCATGATTTCTTCAAAAGTTTTCCCGTGTTTATCTTCCAGTATTACTTCTGAAACCAGGAAAAGCGTATTCACATAAGTGAAGTCTTTTCTGAACTGATAAAGTGGTTCCATGTACTTTAGTTTGTCCAAAATATAATCTCTGTCGAATCCAAAGAATGTTGCCATATCACCAGCATAAGGAGACATACCGCTGTGTTGTGCCATCAGATCGTATAAACGCATGTTTTCACTCACCCAGGGATCCGCCATTTCGAATTCGGGATAGTGATCTCTGACCCGGTCATTCCAGGAAATTTGCTCACTTTCTTCCAGCATGGCCATCAACGTGGCTGTGAATGCCTTTGAAGTGGAGCCTATTTGGAAAGTTGTGTGTTCATTGACTGATATTTCTCCCTTTTCAGATAAAGTACCAAAGGTTTCCATGAAAATCACTTCATCATCTTCCACAATTCCCACAGCCATTCCCGGGATGTTCCAGGCTTCTTTCATTTCAATGATGTACTGTCTGAATTCATCCAGTTGTACCTGTAAATCAGGCGTTTGCGAAAACACAAATGTAATCGTTATAAAAATGAAAATGAGGAACAGGTAATTTCTTTTCATAATCTCGCCACCTTTTCTAAATTGAATGTTATTGAAAACAAAAAAACATATATCCACTCATTATTTTAGTATACAATAATTTTCAAGAAATTGCCTTTTTCCTTTTTTTACCATACCTTGCCGAGAAATAGATCATCAGAATGCTTAAAAACATGGAAAAGATGGATAAACTGATGATGAGGAAATCAACACGGTTTCCAAACAAAGCTGCATAGCCAGCTCCGAGAAATCCGCCTACGGACCAGGCAAATCCCATCGTTACTGAGGAGGCAAATGCTTTATTATTGGGCATCCGAGTTTGAGCTTCCAAAATATTGGCTGACATGGTTAAAAAGGCACCGGCATCAAAAAGAAGATAAAACAGTGCTCTTAATATGATTGCATCGGTAAGAAAGAATAAAATACCCATGATTCCCATAGAGAGAAAGCCAATCAGGTTAATTCTGAAGATACCGATTTTCTCCCTGAACATGACACCCAGGAAAGTAGTACACATCCCACCCAATAAGCCCAATGTAAGGAATGCTCCACCGGTTACCAGGGATTCTCCTTTAGACTCCAAAAAGATGGGAACGTATATATGAAAGAGATCCATGATAAAGCTTCTTAACAACACGACGACAAAAATCGGGAATATTGTTTTTAATGCCTTAAAACCGGGAAATCGCTTTCTGATAGTGATATCCTTTTTGTATTTGGTTATTCTTGGCATGATGGGTATCATGATTAGTACTAAAATAATGGAGGCGATGTACAATCGATCAAACCCCACTTTGCTGGTGTAAAGGGTTATAAATACCGGCCCCGCTGCTGCACCAAATG
>CAZRYM010000061.1:0-11839 GCA_964604305.1 uncultured Thermotogaceae bacterium
AACATAAAACCCGGTTCTTCTATAAACGTTTATTTGATCATTGGAAAGAAGAAACTGCTTTTTTAATTATAATAGAGCTGACAGGGCCCCTTCTTTTCAGGGCAACCAAAAGATTGCCTCCTACATTTTATGATTCCACTGCAAAAATGGTAATTTCGCAGTCATTTTCTCAAAATCAAGCGATATCTTACTTGCGGGCGGACACACCGGTCCGCCCCTACAAAAGCTTTCGAACCGCTTAAATAAAGATGTAGGGGAGCACGACTCTATGATTTCTTTGAGCAGGTGTGTGCTCCCGCATTAAATTATGGGATCTCTCTTTTTCGATAATCAGTCGTATAAACAGGTTTTTGCAGTGGAATCATTTTATAAACAGTTACTTATATTGCTTTTCATACAATTGCTTATAAACTCCACATTGTTCCAATAAGTTCTCATGGGTGTCATAGCCAATGATTTGTCCCCGGTCAACAACCATGATCCGTTTGGCTTTTTCCAAGGTTGAAAAGCGGTGAGCAATGATGATGGACGTTCTTCCAATTACCAGCTGATCTAATGCTTTTTGTATCTGAGCTTCCGTTGCCGCATCCACACTGGATGTAGCCTCGTCTAAGATCAATATAGGCCTTTCCGTTAGCGTTGCCCTGGCGAATGCGATGAGTTGTCGTTGTCCACCCGAGAGGAGCATACCTCCTTCACCGACTTGAGTGTAATACTTATTGGGCAAATGACGGATAAAATCATCCGCTCTAACGGTTTTGGACGCTTTGATGACCTCATCATCCGTGGCATTGGGATTAGAATAGCGGATGTTGTCCATTATAGTGCCTGAAAACAAAAAGACCTCCTGGGGAACCAACATGAGAGTATCACGGAGTTGTCTCATTTCGATCTTCCTAATGTCAATCCCATCGATTGTAATCGACCCCTCGTTGACATCGTACAATCTGGTCATCAGCTTGATCATGGTGGATTTACCAGCTCCGCTCAGTCCAACGATGGCTGTGGTCTCTCCTCCGGGAATTGTCAGGTTCATTTGTTTGATCACCGGCCTGTTCGATTCATACTGAAAACTGACATCCTTGAATGCTATCTCCCCTTTAATAGGTTTGGGTAACCTCACAGGCGTTTTTGGAGCTGTAACCGTGGGCTTGATTTGAAAATACTCATAAATTCGGTCCGCTGAGGCCGCTGCTGTCTGATAAACGTTATAGATTTGACTGAGATCACGCAATGGCAGGAAAAAACGGTTGGTATAGGCAATAAACGCCATCAATACCCCAATGGTTGCACCACTTTCGCCATTAACTACCATGATTCCCCCTGCAAGTATGACCAGTGCAGTTCCCAGTGTTCCCGTCAAAGACATGAAGGGGAAAAACAATGCGGAGATAACGACGGCTTTTATCTGGGCGTATAGATTTTCTTTGTTTAGCTTTTCAAAGGATTTCACATTGTCGGTTTCCTGAGACATGGCCTGGACCACACGGATTCCCGAAATATTCTCCTCTACACCTGCGTTCAAATCCCCCGTTTTTTCCCTGACTTTTGTATAGGCCTTTCTCATTTGCCTGCCGATCAAAAGCGTCCCCGCAAAGATAACCGGAATCGTAATCAAAACAATCAAAGCCAATTTAACGTTCAAAACAAACATCAGGGCAACGATGCCTCCCAGTGTGAGGATATCGCTTAACAAGTTGACAATTCCACTGGAAATGAAATCAGACAAAGTATTAATATCGTTAGTTAATCTTGACATGATTTCCCCGGACTTGTTTTCAGCATAGAAGTCCATGGATAAAGATGTGACGTGTTGGAATAAGTCTTTTCGAATGTCAGCAACCACCCGCTGTCCAAGTTTTATTGACAGGTAAGACCCCCGGTATGAAGCAACCCAGAAAATGGCATAGGCACAGACAAATGCACCCAGTATCCAATGCAGTCCTCTTGCATTACCGGGAACGATAAACTCATCAATAGCTACCTTTGACAGATATGGAACCGTCATATTGACAAGTGCCACTATGCCCATGAAAAGGAAGGTCAACCATAACTGTTTGATCTGCGGCTTCAAATACCGCATGAACATCTTGAAAACCCCGCGATTAAGGTCTCTGATTTTGTATGATTTCTCCTCGTCATTCATCATCCTGCTCATAAATCCGCTTTGCATGGACATATTTATTCACCCTCCCGGTTACCAGCCAATTTGTCTTCTACAATGCCGAAATTCTCTCCGTCCACTTGCATGGTGTAGATCTGTTTGTACAAACCGGGTTTTTCCATGAGTTCCTCATGGCTACCAAACTGTTCAAGCTGACCATCATTAACCACCAGTATCTTATCAGCCCTCTTTAATGACCACAAACGATGAGCAATCATAAACACCGTTCGGTCCCTGGTAAGACTGTCAATAGCCTTCAGTATCTTTTCATCCGTTTCGGCATCTACACTGGAGGTGGGTTCATCGAGAATCAATAACGGGGGATCAATCAGGATGGTTCTGGCGATGGAAATCCTCTGCTTTTGACCACCGGAAAGCTTAACTCCACGCTCCCCCACTTTGGTTTCATACTTCTCCGAAAGGCTCATGATGAAATCGTGTATCCCGGCTGATTTGGCTGCGGCTGTGATTTCATCCATGGAGGCATCCGGCCTGCCAAAACTGATATTCTCCTTAACGGAAACGTTGAATAAAAAGGGGTGTTGCAAAACGATTCCGATGTTTCGTCTGAGACTGTCTACAGTCATCTCTTTTACGGGTTGTCCATCTATGGTGATCTGTCCGTTATCTACATCGTAAAAGCGAGGTAAGAGGTGAACCAACGTGGACTTCCCGGCACCGGTGGGACCCACAACAGCTATGGTTTCCCCCGGATTGACACAAAAATCGATGTCTTTCAAAACAGGCGTTTTTTTATCGTAGGAAAAAGAAACATTCTCATAGCATACTTTTCCATGCATCAGCGAAAATTCCTTTGCACCCGGCATATCTTTTACCTGTGGATCGGTGTCCAACACTTCAAATATTCTCTCTGCAGATGCGGCAGATACCATGACACGACTGATGAGCATTCCCGTCTGGCGGATGGGGCGCATCATCATGCCCATATAGGTTGTAAATCCCACAAGAGTTCCCAATGAGACGCTTCCGTTAATCACTTGAATCCCGCCATACCAAATAATCACACCTGTTGCCAAGCCCATGAGGACAAACACAAAGGGCATCCAGAATGATGTAATCTTGCCAGCCTCCAAATTGACGTTGAAAAATCGCTCATTGGACTTTTTGAAAGCAGAAACAGTCTGTTTTTCCTTGCCAAATATCTTGATAACTTGTATCCCCTGAAGCTGTTCCTGAATAAATTCTGTCAGCTTCCCCAAAATACGCCTGGATCTCCCGTAAGCAGGCCTGACCTTAAAGGCATAGCGTGTAATCCCGAAAACAACAAAGGGAAGCATCAACAGATAAAGGATCGCCAGCTCAACACTCCAGAAAAACATCACGACCAGGATGCCTATGATAAACAGGCTATTACCGATAATGTGAATACTGGCAAAACCGAAAAAGGTTTGAAGCGTTTCAGCATCGGCGGTGATTCTTGACATTACATCACCGGTAGCTGATTTGTCATAATAGGAAAATGAAAGTCGCATGAAATGACGGTACAATTGCTGCCTGATAGTGTAGACCACCTTTTGTCCACGAGATTCCGCCAGATAACGAACAAAAAAATCAATGGCCCCCTGTATGGAGACCGCCCCAATCATCGCGGCCGCAACCCACCAAAGATAATGGACTGTTTCCGGTTTCAAAAAACGATCCAGAGATATCTTGACTAACCATGCCGGGGTCAGACCTAACAATGTGGAGATTATAAATCCCAGCGAAATCAGGATTACTGAACCTTTATATTGGGACAAATAGCCCGAAAGCCTTTTTATGATGGAGAACGTGCTTCCTTTTGGCCCCATCTTTTTTTGTGATTGAGCCTTCTCTTTAATCATTGGAATCTCCTCCGATTAATCCAGTGAACTTTCGGCTTTTATGTTTTTTGCAACTGCTTTTAAACGCATTATTGGCTTTAATCATTTCCTGCAGTTGGTCTATCGTATTTTCCAAGGCTTCATTTTCCACTCTGTAATGGGTAAAATAGCCGCGCTTTTCTCCCCTGACGACACCGGCCTTTCTCAATATCTGCAAATGCTGAGAAACCGCTGCTTCAGAAATCTCAAGTCTTTTTGCCAAAGCCCGCACACAAAAATCATGCTCCAAAAGCAGTCCCACAATATTAAATCTCGTTTCATCGCCCAACGCCTTTAAAACACTGAGAAAATCATTCACTACCAACACATCCTTTTAAGTCTTTACTTAATTGAATTATATTTGATTGAATTGGATTTGTCAAGTTTCTGAATGAACTCCAAATCTGATAGAAAAAACAACAGAATTTTGGTAAAATGAAGAGAGTAAATCAGAAAGCACTAAAACGGATACCCACAAGGGGCACCCCTACCGTTTTGATTTGTGCCTGGAACAAAGCGAAAGGAATGGTTTATAAAAATGAAAAGACCTGTGATATAGTGAGCAGAAAAAAGAGAAGACCTTACAGGCTGACAGAACAAAGAGACTTGATCGAGCCCACACAGGAAGAAATTAACAAGATCCTCTTTGCCGCTGATGATTGTGTGTTGTCGGCAGGGAGAACGACCCTTGCTAAGATGTTGAAGGGTTCAAAGGAAAAGGCCATTCTGGAACACAAACTGAACACAAACCGCTCCTATGGAACTTTTAAAGAGAAAAAAAAGGAAGAGCTAATCAAAATGATCGACTGGATGATTTATCATGATTATCTGGACATCGAATACGACGGCCGGCTTCCCATGATCAAATTCGGTTATTTTGGCTGGGAATATTTCAAAAGAATCTTTGCAGATGACTTGTATAAACGGATAGAAATCGTTAAAAAGAGAAACGAAGAAGCACTTGCTTTTCATCTAAAAGAGATTAACAGGGAAGTCATTCTCATTCTTTTGGATAAAATTACAGAAAAGAAGGATCCGGAATTAATGCCATTTTTAGAATTATGGCGTTCTGTTGAATGTAAAAAGCTGAGAAAATACCTGGGAAGAATCTTACTGGACCTTTCTCAAAAGAGAGCTGATGAAAACTTTGAGTAGCAAGGGTTAAGTTAAAAAAAACCCCCTAATGAAGTGGGTAATAAACACATTATACAATAGTCATTATGTTATAATCAAAGTCCATAAAGAGTCGTTATATGATTTTTACTCAAGCTTTATTGGGTTCTTAAACGACTATGAAAGGAAAGAACATGAAAAAGAACACTTTTATCATCGTTGTTTTAATTTTTTTTATATTTTTGCTTTTTATCGCTTGTCAAAAAGGAAAAACGATCAAAATAGGCGTTTCTGTCACATTAAGCGGAAGAAATTCCCCTATGGGGATAGCCGTCAAAGACGGAGCCGTACTTGCCGTTGAGGAAATCAATGCAGATGGAGGCATCAACGGTAAAATGCTGGAACTCATTATCAAAGACGATCAAAACGATCCTGATACAGCACGAAAAGTAGATGCTGAATTGATTAATGAAGGGGTAGTGACAATTATCGGTCATATCACCAGTGCCATGACCGAAGCAGCTCTTGAGCAAGCAAATGAAAAACAGATGCTTTTACTCAGCCCAACTACCAGTAGTTTTAAACTTCTTGATATGGATAATAATCTGATCTCCATTTACCCCCCGAATATATACGAGCAGGAACTTTTGGCCAATTACGCCATCACCCATTCAACAACCAAAACCATTTCAATCATATATGATATGGATAACAGCGCCTTCAGTACTCAATGGGCATCTTTTTTTACAGAATATTACGATGGGGTTGGAGGAAGTGTTGATGCTGCATTGCCATTTAATTCTTCAGATGAAAAAGATGATCTGTTCAGAACTATCGACAAACTGTTGGAAAAAAGGCCCAAAACAGTTTTAATCGTAGCATCAGCAATCGACACAGCGAGAGTTTGTCAACAAATCGAAAAAAAATGTCCCGGACAAGTTTTAAAGCTGTCAAGCTTATGGGGCCTTGACAACACCCTGATTGAACAGGGCGGAAAGAGTGTTGACGGACTCGTACTACCCAACTCATGGGATAAGGACTCTAACGCTCCCGGCTACTTGAAGTTTCTAAGTGCCTTTACTAAAAGGTATAAGCGAGAACCGCAATTTGCAGAAACCTATGGTTATGAAGCAGTTCTCATACTCTCTGAAACACTAAAAAGCGGAACAGCCTCGGAACCTATGAAGATAAAGGATAAAATCCTGGCTATCGGTGAATTCCAAGGCCTTCAGGGAAAGATTACCATTGATGAAAAGGGAAAAACAAAAAGAGATGAATTTCTTTTTATAGTAGAGGACAATACATTCAAAAGGATAACTGAATAATGATTAGGCATAATATCACGATCCGAAGAGAACTCTTTACACTTTTTATCGTGCTTTTTATTTCGTTTATGGTTGTATTTGGAATAGTTGTCGGCTTGGGTGTTTACAATTCCACAAAAGATGACATTATAAGTCATAGTCTGCATGTTGCCCAGAGTATTCGCAACACGATTAATATCTACATCATCGAAACAAACGAGAAAATAAACACGCTTCGCGACTTCTTAACCAATAAAATCGCTAATCACGAAATATTGGATAAGGATGTCAATCTCCTGTTCAATTCATTTATCAGCAATAACAAAAAAGATATCCAGAAAATCAAAATCGTTGATGCCTTTGGAGATATCCTATATGTAAACCCCTATTCGGAGTATGAAGTGGGCAACAATATCCTGTATGCATCCTTTATTCAAAATGCAACGGAAACCCCCCGATGGTCAGATTTTAGTCTTTCATCGGCCAACGGTAATTATACCCTTAAAATTTCTCAGAAGTTTCCTTCAGGTTTTTTGGTGGCGGATATCAACGTACTCACTTTGAATAAAATGATCACCGATTTGGGGGAAGATTCCTTTACAACCGTTTATGACAGCAAAGGGACGGTTATTTTGAGTAATCATCCGGACCATCTCAATAAAGCAGAAAATCATTCCAATCAAAACCACGTAAAAAGTGCACTTAAGGGTGTACCTGTAACGGGAAGCTTTTTCCATGTTCATGATGGGCAAACCGAAGAGATGTTCGGCAGTACACTCCCTTTGTATAACGATTGGGTGATCACTGTTGCCCGTCCGGCAAACATCGCCTTTCAAAGGGCTTCTACAATCATTCTGTGGTTGGCACTTGCCGGAATCGCCATCTTTGCCGTGGGATTCTATTTCTCATATTATTTTATAAGACGAATGGAAGATTCAGTAAATGGGCTCATATCCCTTTCAAATGAATTGGCAGAAGGTAAATACGAAAAAGAAAAAGATCTCCCGGACTCCTATCATGAATTAAACAAACTGGCCAATACATTTATGTTAATGGCCGAAAAGATTGATAAAAGGGAACAGCTCCTGAATTATCAGAAAGAAGAGCTCATCGCCAGTAATGAAGAATTGGAATCCTACAATGAAGAAATCAGTGCCATGAATGAGGAACTGAGAGTCAGTCAAGAAGAGGCATTGGCAGCCAATCAGGCAAAATCGGAATTTCTGGCAAACATGAGCCACGAACTGCGTACTCCATTAAACGGAATATTGGGCTTTTCACAGTTGCTTTCAACAACGCAACTGACCAAAGAACAGTTAGATTATATCGATAATGTCCTTTTTTCGGGAAAACACCTTTTAAAAATCATCAGTGACATCCTTGATTTCTCAAAAATTGAAACAGGTTATTTCGAATTAGATTATAGCCCTGTAGATTTAACCCAAATGTTGATTGAAATATTCAACATGATCAAACCCTCCGTTGAAAAAAAGCCGGTAGCATTGCATATTAAAATGGACGAGAACCTTCCAAATTACATCATCACCGATTCCCTCAGGCTGAACCAAGTTCTCATCAATCTTTTGGGAAACGCCGTTAAATTTACAGAAAAAGGCGAAGTCCTGTTGGAAGTCCTGCAACTGGAACGCTCAGACAAAAAGGCAAAAATCAAATTTATAGTAAAAGATACCGGCATTGGAATTTCAAAAAAAATGCAGGCAAAAATTTTGGATAAATTCACTCAGGCTGACTCTTCCATCACCAGAAAATTCGGCGGAACGGGCCTGGGATTATCCATCTCCAACCATATCATCGAACAAATGGGGTCCCAATTACACATCGAAAGCGAAAAGGAGAAAGGCAGTACATTTTCTTTTGAAGTAGATTTTGAGCTTAGCGAAAATGGTACTGAAGCAGATGAGGTTTTGAACACGCTGCCTAACACAGAAAAGAGCTTCGATGATTTATCCATATTAGTTGTTGACGATGATCCTATCAGCGCAAAGCTCTTACTCATCACCTTGAAAAAGAATTTCCCAAATACACATCTGGAACATGTTAGTGATGGCGTCATGGCTATCGAAACCTTTAAGAAAACCCCGGCTGATGTGGTATTTTTGGATATCCATATTCCAAAAAAAGACGGAATAGAAGTTGCCCGGGAGATTCGTGCATATGAAAAAAACACAAAAAAAACCAAAATTATAGGTCTTTCAGCGGATGTCCGCCAGGAGATCATTGAAAAGGCTCTTCAAGCCGGGATGAACTCGTATATTAAAAAACCTATCCAACAGGAAGAATTATTAGAGAAAATCAGCCAACTGAATTAGACGATTCTCGAGGAGGAATTATGGAATTTATTAAAACAGACATCAACGAAGACATCATGAGATTACTGCGTTTCTCTTTTAGTGTGGATAATCGGACTTATTCCTGGCTGAAAAGAGAAGCGGAAGAAGAAAAAAAAGGTCTATTTGATGCATATGCCATAAAAGACAAATCAGAATATTTATCGGCCTGCTATCTTTGGCCTTTAAATATGAAACTGAGAAATTCAATTGTCAAAATGTCCGGAATCGGTGCGCTGGGGTCAAACGCCATTAACAGGGGAAAAGGCGCGGTCAAGAAGTTGCTTCATGAATCACTGGAGCTCATGCGCAAAAACGACGTGACAGTATCCGTCCTATACCCTTTCAGCCAAAGTTTCTACAGAAAATACGGCTGGGAGAAATTCGATGATATGCTCACCTGTCATTTTTCCCCCTCAATCATCCAAAAAACCAACACATTAAAAGAATATGACGTAGCCCATTATTATGAACCAAACGAAACGGTGACAGATTTTTACAACCATTTCGCAGCCTCCCATTACAATTACATACAAAAAGAGACCAAACACTGGAAAGTGGAACTGGAACTCAAAATCCCCTCAGACATCGACAGGAGGATTGTTACTTTTTCCCAAAACGGCAAGATAAAAAGCCTGATCCTGATGATGCTATCCAATCAAGAAAACGAAACGATCCTGGTGATCAGAGACATGGCTTATCAGGAACAAAAAGATATACTCCCCGTTTTCGATTTTATTTCAACCCTGTCTCTTCAACTGAAAAAAGTCACACTTAACCTTCCCGTCGACTTTGAATACTGGCCGTTCTTTAACAACAGACCCGAAAAAACCATGCTCAGAGAACGCTCCATGATCCGGATTGTGGATATGAAGGCCCTCAACGGCTTAAAAATTTCAAGCCCCGATTTTGCAATCCGCTTAAAAGTCAACGACAATTTTGCCCAATGGAATGACGGCAAATATCACTTATCTGTGAAAGACAATATTCTCATTGTCAAAAACATCGACAAAGCTGATTTTGAATGTGACATCGCAACATTATCCTCCATCGTCTCCGGCTATACGGATTTTCAAACCATGCTTTTAATGGGGAAGGTAAAAGCTATTGGCCAAGGGCAATTAACGGGTGATTTACCTAAAGAAACCACCTTTCTGCCCTTTGCATTTTAAAAGGAGAAAACATGCGCGAAAAAATCCTCTTTAAAAACATCAAAGACATCACCCCCAAAACAAAGGCACAACACGACCCGTATGCATACACCAAATATGAAGTAACCCCACGGGGAGAATTTGACCAATGCTATGTGGCCATGTACTCCATTCCGCCAAAAAAGGCAAATTATCCCTTCCACGCCCATATGAGCAACACGGAAGTCTTTTACATCATCAGCGGAGAAGGGATCATGCAAACCCCGGATGGCCCTCAAGAAATCACCCCGGGAGACTTTATCGTTTGTCCCCCAGGTGACCAATCCGCTCATAAGATCATCAACACATCCGAAACCCAACCCCTGGTCTATATCGACTTCGACACCACCCAATCTCCTGATATTGTCCATTACCCGGATTCGGATAAAACCGGCATCATCATCCACAACAGTGAAAACTACTTCTTTAAAAACAACAGCGAAGTGGATTACTACGAAGGGGAATAAAACATCCCCCCCTTCATGCTATAATGAATGATCCACACTAACATATTTAATAAAAGAAAATATTAATCAATGGAGGCAAAGATCATGAGAAGATCCGTTGTACTATTGGTAATGGTAACAATTACTCTGCTGATTGTATCCTGTTCCGGAGAAGGCGGTATTGGCGTTGTGGACATTAATCCCTACGCACTCTTTATGAACTTCATTCGGGACGGAAATTTCTGGATGGGAGACACTAAAAATCTCTCACCTGCCGGAAGCCCTTTGAAACCGCATCATCAGGTGACACTAACCTATGACTTTTACATGCAACGACTGGAAGTAACCAATGCAAATTATCTGGAATTTTTAAACGACAATCCCGTTACACCCACCGGATGGCTGAATGGTCATCAGTTGATCGACATGGGAGGTTTATATTGCGAATTTGCCAATGTAGGTGGCACCTTTCAACTGATCAATGCGGGAAAGGCTAATTACCCACTTCATAGTGTTTCCTGGTGGGGAGCAATAGAGTATTGCAACTGGATGAGCCGCGAATACAATTTGGATGAAGCTTACAATGTCACAACAGGACAGCTCATCACATCCGATGCAAGAGAAGCCAGAAGCATCACACAAGTTGAAGGATTCAGACTCCCCACGGAAGCGGAATGGGAATACGCTGCCAGGGGAGCTGAAAATGATTATCTGACTGCTACGGATTTTCTTTTTGCCGGTAGTAATACACTGGATAGTTTTGGCTGGTACCTTGACAACTCAAACGAAGCCACTTATCCCATGGTATCCAACAAGGGAACACATATGGTTGGCGGGAAAAGTCCTAATGAAATCGGACTATTCGATATGAGCGGTAACGTCTACGAATGGTGTCAAGACTGGTATTCTGAAACCTATTACAGTCTATCACCAACCCAAAACCCAACCGGCCCAACAACGGGAACACGAAAAGCTTCTCGAGGAGGGAGTTGGACCTCAATTGCAGGAAGCTGTGTCCTTTTTGACAGAATCAGTTTTGAACCAGTATTAATGGCGCCTTATCTAGGTTTCAGAATCGCAAAAACTAAATAAAACTTTTCAATACTCTGTAGGCCCATCAACCCATTCTGTCCTGTCCAGCCATTCCCGGGGATATCCAACTGGCTGGGCGGCATTGCCAGGGGTTGTGATATACCCGTCGTTGTACTTAACAATCAAATACTCAGAAAGTTTCCACCAATCTGCTACGATTGTTTCAGCGTTCTTTGAACAGATTTGCCTTAAAAAGTCTCCCAAAGCCGCCGGATTCTCATTGAGCAAATCCAAAGCCTTTTCATCCGTTTGTTGTATGAGCTGAATTGAGGCCTCTTCATGATATTCCTGTTTTGCAGCTATTTCCGGGTGCATATAGC
>CAZRYM010000062.1:0-11687 GCA_964604305.1 uncultured Thermotogaceae bacterium
GGATAATAAAATACTTTATCCCATTTTTTTGGGTGGATAGTTTTGGGTATTGTTAGTTCAGCGGTTTGAACATGCAGCTCAGCGGCCAATCTTCCAAGTTTTTGAAAATTATCCGGGGTTTCTTTCCCATCAAGATCTTCTCCTTGTAGCCAAGAATAAACAGCGACTCGTTTCGGAATTTCTGTCAGTTCTGATTCCACAATTGTAATACCTTCACTGTATTTATTCATAACCACAACCGGCGTTTCAATGTTCTTTAAGCTACTTAGAAAAAAGATTTCGGCTTTATTGTCATTGAGATCAGTTGATTCTTCCTGGAATATTTTTAAGGCATATCGAGATTCATCAGAAGCTTTTATTTTAAAGAAAACGTTTGTTTCTTCAACAAGAAATTCAATTTCTTTGTATTCTATATCATAATCAAGTAAAGCTCTTTCAGCCACTTTTTTGAGTATTTGAATTCGTTCCAAAAGGATACCTCTTTTCTTATCTGGTTGTATTTGTTTCTTTTTGTACTATAGCACAAAAGCGAATGATTTTTTGGGTTGACGTTTCTTTCATCAGGTTAGACTAAAAAACCATATCATTAGCATTATGCCAACAACATTAACCCTTTTCATTGTATACTTGAATTAGTCAACAAAACATAAATTTTCTGAATGGGAAGGCAGGGATATACCAGATGATGACCTATGATGCATTAAGCGAGAGGATCCAAAGTATAAACAAAGAAATACAAATGAGAACAATTACAGTTGAAATGGTTGAAGATTTGCTCAAAGAAGCTAGAAATCTTCATCATATTGTTGCCCAAATACATCTTTTAGTAGCAAAGGGATACCTGTACTATTTTTCAGGTGAAATTAAACAAACCTATGAATTGATGTTTAGCGCTTTGTCACTGGCAAATCAAATAAAAGATGCAGGAGCACTTATTCGTGTCCAATTTGCATTAGGGAGTATTTATGCCATATTGGGACTTTATGAACATGGATTACACTATTTTATGTTGGCTTTGGAAACCGCTCAAAAAAACAAATTTGAGGAAGAATTAGGTAAGCTCTATTTGAATATTGGAGCTGGTTTGTTTAAAGCAGAAATGGTTGAAGAAGCTGGAAAATACTGCCGTCTTGCTTATGAACATTTCAAGAATAAAGAAAATCCATATACACGGTTCTTTTCGACAATGAATATGGCCGTTTATGCTATGCGAATCAATCAACTTGAAGAGGCAGAAAATTATTTGAAAGAGACCGACGCATATATTGACCAAATTCCAGCTAGCCTCAGATTCAGTTTGAAATCAAATTATGCCAGGCTCTATGCCTATCAAGATGATTTTGAAAAATCAATGGAAAAGATGAACAAAATTTACGGTGAATATTTCAAAGAAAATGTGGAAATAACCCTGTACGATCAGATCATCGAGTGGTGTTATATCCTTCAAAATAAAAACAAGCTATTCCTTGCAAAAAACATCCTTAAACAATCTATTGAAAACATTAAGGATGAAGAATCGGTCATTGTTGGTGATTTGTTGATGCTGCTTGCAGATATTTATGAAAAAGAGGAAAAATATAAAAAAGCACTAAAATTATACAAAAAATCAGTGAGTATCAAATCCTCACTTTATAGAAAAAATCAACAATTTATTACTTATAACACTTTGAAATTAATGGATATTTCAAAAACCAACCGGGAATTGGTGAACAAATCTCATCGAGACGCCTTAACCGGTTGTTTCAATCGACATGCCTTGGTATCAGATGGACAAGCAATCATCGATAAAACTTATAAATCGAAACAAAAGTTGGCTATCATCATGTTTGATATCGATTATTTCAAACAATACAATGATCATTATGGTCATTTGGAAGGTGACCACTGTATCAAGAACATTTCTGATGCCATACAAAAGATTATACCTGAAGAACAACGCTTTTTCTTTCGATATGGTGGTGATGAATTCCTTATCCTCTGGCCTATTCAAAAGCTTAGCGGAAAAGAAATTGCTAAAATGATGCTTGCGGCAATCCGGGAATTGAAACTGTCTCATAAAAAATCGCCCGTAGCAGATATTGCAACTATTTCTATCGGCATTTCAACCTCAGCTGAACATAATCAAACTTTACAAAACGGGATAGATGCCGCTGATTTAAACCTTTACAAGGCAAAATTCAACAAAAGGAATAGTGCTTGTGTTGATGAAGTGTTGATTCAATGATACTAAAAAAATGAGAAGAGGTAAGAGTTACTGTACAATTTTTCAGCTTTTTTTATAATATGAACCCCGGAGGATATCGAAGATGGATTACAATCGAATGGCAGAAAAAGCATTTTTGAATGATCAATATTGTAATGATACGGCACTAAACATTCGTAAATCATTACATCAGAAATACAGTACCAATAAACAAGGATACAATAAATGGTTGTTCAATCAATATAAGTTCATGAATGGTAATAAAATACTCGAGCTTGGCAGCGGGAATGGTGATATATGGGAACCGTATATTGACGATTTAACCAAAATGATTGATATAACTCTTTCAGATTATTCTCAAGGTATGGTGGATATACTGAAAGAAAAATATGCAACAACCGGAGTAAAGTTTCAAAAAATAGATATTCAAAATATACCATTTAGCGATAAAACTTTTGATGTTGTTATTGCCAACGCCATGCTTTATCACGTTCCGAATATTGAAAAGGCTCTTTCTGAAGTTCAAAGAATACTCAAACCTGGAGGGACTTTTTATACGTCTACATTTGGCGAAAAAGGCCTCTTTAAGTATATCAATGATTGCCTGAGTGAAATAGGAATAAAAACCAGCAATACAATGAATATCAATTTTACGTTGCAGAATGGGAAAAACCAACTAGAAAAGATATTTAGTGTGGTTCAAAGAGTTGACTATGAAGATTCTTTAACAATCACAGACGTAATGGATTTAGTTCATTACATTTATTCATTGACTTCTATATCAGGCTTGTCGACTAAACGCAAAGAAGATTTGGTTCAATTGCTTGAAACAAAACAAAAAGAGAAAGGGGTTCTTTCAATCCAAAAGGAATATGGTATGTTTATTTCAAAACCATAAAGAGCAATAGGTATTAAGAGCAAAAGGGACGGGTTGAAGACGAATACGATCTTGCCCTCTTTAACAAAGTTTGGGAATAAGAGAAAGAAAAAGAAAGATTCAGTCATGAAACGGTTAAAAAAGAACTGGGTCTATGACATACAGTGTAGAATATACATCTAAAGCCTTAATACTACTTAAAAAGATCGATAGACTGACTGCTGCCTTCATCATCTCCTATATTGAAAAAAAGCTGGTTAATTGTACAGAACCAAGAAGATTTGGAAAAAGCCTTCAAGTAAATTTGAAAGATAAATGGCGTTACAGGGTAGGAAATTACAGGATACCAGCAAAGATTGAAGATGATCGAATTATCATTGTGATTCTTGAAGTTGGGCATAGGGGTTCAATTTATCTGGAAAAATAACTGCTATCAGAGTTAAAGAAATAAACAAAAGCTGGGTCTCCATTTATTCCTTTTCATTAAGAAAGCCAGAAAAACTCTGGTACTCTTTTAATGGGTATTCAAAGGTCTTAAGCCTAACCACAAGAACCGTCCCCTTGGTTATGGTTAGGATGATATGATTCACGAGACAATTGAAGAAGAAAACGTTGAAAAAAGAGTTCATCGTTTTTTGTAAATTGCTCATCATGTTTATGTTGACTTTTTTATACCGGAAGTGAAACCCAGAAGATAACTCCCTCTTCGACGTTTTCAACCCCGCATACCCCGTTGTGCGCTTTTACAATTCCTTTCACAATAGAGAGCCCCAATCCTGTTCCACCTGTTTGCCTGCTTCTGTCGGGTTGAGAACGAAAAAATTCATCAAAAAGGTGGGGTAGATCTTTCTCAGGGATTTGAGAACCCGTATTGAAAAATTTTATTAATATGTTATTTTCGGAAGGGATCACCGATATTGCAATCATTCCTTCTTCCTCGACATGACCCAACGCATTGGACATTAGATTTGTCATGACTTGAACAATACGACCTTTGTCTGCAAAAATAAACAAAACCGGTTGAAAATTTTTAGATACTGTCACAGCTTTGCTTTCAATCTGATGTTTAAAATGGCGAATGACCTGATCCAACAATTCAGAGAGATTGATATGCTGAAAGACCATCTGATAATGTCCTGACCCTATTCGGGTTGTCAAGAGGATATCGTTAACTAATTCGTTTAGCCTGTCCGCTTCTTTTATGATGATTTCTGCCGTTTCTTTCAATTCGTTTTTATCTTTAATTTGATTTAACGTCAATAGCTCCCCATACCCTTTAATAAGACCCACAGGCGTCTTAAATTCATGAGAGACACTGGCAAGGAATTTTTTCTGAATAGCCATTTCATTCTTTAATTTTTCATTCGTTTCATTCAATTCTTTTATATTGACAGCGAGTTTTTCAGAAATCTTATTGACACTATTCCCAAGAACCTCGGTTTCATCTTTTGAACTGCCCCTGTACCGTTTTGAAAAATCCATGTTGCTGATGGATTCTGTAATCTGAGTGATTTCCACAATCGGTTTGACCAATGCTTTAGCCAACAGATAAACAAGCACAATCGAAAAAAGAAGGACCACAACACCGATGATCAGAAAAAAATCTATTGCAATCTGAACATTTTCCTTTAATGATTGAAGAGGCTGCGTGATGATGAGGAATTCGTTTTTTTTGAGTTTGGAACAGAGAAAAATGATTTCTTCCGCCTTTTCAGGATGATCAATTGACCCGTACAGTGTTTGATCGTCATTCAACGCTTTCTCATTCCTCAACAGATACTCCTGTAAATGTTTTGGGAGTGAAAGCCTTGTACCCATACGATATTCAGGTGATGAAGAGAGAAGGACTTCAAAATCACGATTGACGGTATAAATCTTATACCCGGTTTCGGAGTTGACCTCCCGAAGAAGATTGATCAAATCGTTGTTGTTTTTATATGGGGTGTTAATAATCCTTTGCTGAGCATTCTCAAAGTGACTTCTTGATTTCAGAAGATAATAGGATTCAAGAAAAAAGACGTTAAACATCAAAACGGCGAGGACAAAAAGAAGAAGTATAGCACTTACCGTCAGCATGAGTTTGGTTGAAATATGTCTTATTCCGAATCACCTCTGTAACAGTATCCCCTGTTTCTCACCGTAACAATCCTGGGTGCGAGAGTCTTCAATTTCGATCTCAGACTCTTAATATGGGTATCAACCGTCCTTGGGTCACCGTAATAATCAAATCCCCATACACCATTCAGTATTTTATCCCTTGACAAAACAAAATTTTTGTTGACAATCAGGAATTCAAACAGGACATATTCCTTCGGGGTTAAGCGAATCAGTTCATCACCAAATGTCACACTGTAAATGGTTTCATCCATTTCAAAGTCCTCTGTCTGAAGTTTCCCGATTTTATTCCGGGCATCTCTTCTGATAAGCGCATTGACCCTCGCAATGAACAATTTGTTGGCGAATGGTTTGGCGATGTAATCATCGGCACCGTTCTCTATTCCGAATACTTCATCGTTCACATCATCCAATGCCGTCAGCATGAGAATGGGGACTTGTGAAATCTTTCTGATCTCCCGGCAGGTTTCCCAACCATCGAGAACAGGCATCATGACATCCAGAATAATTAAAGATAGATTCGGCTCATGACAGGCGATATTCAACGCTTCTTCACCATCACAAGCCGTTAAGACATCATATCCTTCAATTTCAAGAAATCGTTTTACCAGTTTTCTATAATTTGCCTCATCATCTACGTACAGGATTTTTTTGTTCAACTGATCACATTCCCCATAAGTGTTATTTGTCTATATCATAAGCATGAGAAACGGTTCCGTTTTCACCTTCAATCAATTCTATCCTAGCTTTTTCTCCCATAATTTGAATCCGTAAATAACCCGGTGAGGGTAAATAAAGCCCTCCGCTGTAACCATATTCGCCTGTAAGATTGCTGACATTCTGTCTGACTCCCAGCGTTGGCTGTGGAACCATCTGATAAATTATACCATCCCATTCCTCCATGGCATAAAAATGATCATGCCCGTGAAATACGATATCCACTTCATATTGTTTTAAAAGCTCATGGATTGGCATGGTCCAATCACTTCTTCGATTGTTGAATTCATAAACCCCTTCAAAATTTTTACCGCCCCATTCAAAAAGTTCAGCTGCCGCAGCTCCGCCACGACCATCTTTGTTCACACCACCAACGAGATGATGGATAAAAACAAATTTATAAGCAGAATCATCCGCTTTCAGAACTTCTTCCAGCCATTCATACTGCTCTTTCCCGAGTGTCCACTCCCAATTATCTGTCTGCGGCTTTTTCAGTGTGAAAAAATACGGATCAAGTGTTATAAATAGCGCATCTCCCCATGTCCATGAGAAAACTTTATCACTTAGTCCCGAATAAAACGCATCCGGCATCGGGTTTAAAAAATATTTCCTGCGCTGTTCCTGAGCGATCTCTCCTATAGCCTTCTTCCCGTTAAAATCCCAACCTGCCTCTCCATCATGATTGCCGATAACCATATAAAATGGCAGCGAATGGGAAATATTATCCCAATAAGAACGCGCGAGTCGGTTTCTCTGTACAATTTCAGCTTCATTATTCGCCAATTTATCCGCCATGGACACATCTCCAAGATCAACGATAAAATCGGCGTTTTCTTCAGACATGTAATTCAAAACACGTTCGTAAACAGAACGTTCTGAACTCTCATCAAAATGAGGATCCGCTTCAATCAAAAAGACATAGTCTGAGGATGGATCCCGTTGTGTGTGAAATTTGAAAATATCGGATGATTGATACACCTCATCGCCTGTTTTCCTATAACACAATTGATAAAAGTATTCTCTGTCTTTTTCAAGATGACTCAACACTTCAACAATCATTGTTTCACCCTCTGTTTGTTTTACCTGTGTTTTAATATTTAAATACTCTTCCGACAATCCATATCGAATAAAATAATCGGTTTGCTCCTCAAACATAAAACTGAGCTTTATCCCCTCATCGCTGGGACTTCCGAGAAATGGTCTGTTATACAGATTTCCGGATAAGGTGATGGATACTTCCTGATCCTTTACAGTTGCGGTTTTTTTTGTTTTCGCATTGGTTTTAGGTTTCTTTTCACCCTTTACTTTTTTATTTGCTTGTTCAGTCTTTTTTTCTGGTTCATTTGATGAAGCGGGATACGCTTCAATTAACGCAGTATCATCAGCTTTTGTCAACACGCTTACATCCCCGCTTTTATCGATGCTGTAACTATACACAACTCCGGTTGAGGGATTATCCGGATAACCCGCAACAACGCTGCGGATATAATCAACCCTCACAGCATCCGAACTGATAGAAACATCAAGAAATCCTGAATTCAATTGAATATCTGCATCTTTGTAAGAGATGAAATTGTTTTCTTTATCCGGTATCACTTCTGCCGGTTTCGGAAGTGTCTGATACACAATGCCATCCACATCTTCACGGGCAAAAAGATGATCATGGCCCTGAAAGAATATGGTGACAGCATGATCAACCATTAATTGATGGACTGGTTTTCCCCAATCTGGACGCTTCTGATCAAACAGATAAACACCCTTTTTATCATTTCCGCCCCATTCATAAAGCGTTGAAAGTTGCTTTCCACCCCTCATATTGCCGATAGCATGATGGGCAAAGACAAATTTGAATGTGGCATCGCTTTCCTCAAGAGTCCTTTTTAACCAGTGATATTGCACCTCACCAAGCGTCCAGCTCCATTCATCCCCCGTCCCCATCGGATCTTTCAAAACATATCGGTATGGATCGAGTGCAACAAAGAGGGCATCTCCCCATGTAAAGGCATAATAGTTCTCGGGCTTGCCGATATAATCCTCTTCCCTGTCATTGCCGGTGTAAAAATCATCCGGAATCGGGTTTGGGAAATACATCTTTCTTGACAATGCGGCATATGTCGGCAGATTATCAGCCGTTCCGTCCAGTAAATAACCATATTCTCCCTCATGATTGCCGATAACGAGAAAAAGGGGGGCATTTTTTGAAACTTCAGACAGATAAGGAAGCTGCTGATAATAATGGCTGTTGACTTCTTCATAAGATGCTTTTAAATCCTGATCGTTCAAAAAAGTATCCCCTAGATCAAAGAAGAGATCTGGTTGTGTGTTTGAAATTAACGCCATAACCTCGCTGTATACCTCCTTATCTGCCTTGTTCATTAAATGAGAATCCGATTGTATCGCAAAGTTAAACGATTCTCCCGCCCTGCGTGCGGTCATGAAAGAACAATCAGAAGTCTGCTGAAATGAATCTGAATCATCATATTTAAAATTCAAACGATAATAATAGCGCTCTCCGGCATCAAGTCCGTCGATAAGAATTGTTGCAGGATTCTTTATGCTTGCTGAGACCCTTTCCGTTTTTAAAGTATAGACTCCGGGAGTCCTGGAATATTCCAGAAAGAGCTCTGTTGAAACATCTACGGTAATCCTTGCTGTGATACTACTATCTGAAGGCCTTCCCAGGATTATATAGCCTCTGAAAGCATCACTTTGTGAAAAAATCAGCAATGTAAACAGCATCAGAAAAATGAAACATACACATTGCTTCTTCATATGATCCCCCCCTAATCAGTCAAAAAACCGATCAGTATCGAGTCCTGTTGGCATTGCTATAGGTGAAGAATAAAGATAGGCACCATCCGGCACAACATCGAGATTTCTCAAAATCTGTAATTTTTCGATTTGCTGGGCGGTAAGCGTCTTATAAATCTCAGCAAAGCTTGAAGCGTAATAATAGGACATCTCTCCATCTATCTCACCATATCGTTTGCTAAGTGCCATAACGCTTTCGCTGTCACCCGTTTCACCATTCATAAAGCGCCTTAAATCACTGACAATTTGTCGTCTAATCTCAACAAGTTCTTCAAGCAACACTTTTTGAAGGGGAATGATTTCCGTGATCAACTCTCGCTGTTCTGAAGAGAGGGTTTTAAGAAATTCCTTTCCAGAATCTCCAGTAATAGATGTGCTGATAAAATAATCGGGGTTGCCCATCGCCGGATAATCTTTCATGTAAAAACCCCCGAAATAGGTCCCGTGTCTTTCAGGGCAGAAATAAACATCCGATTCTACAGAACCGGCATACCAGCTGAACAGTTCACTTGCATACGTCATGACAGCAACATGTGCCGTATGGGATAATGTCTTTTTGTTAAGTTGTTCGGGTAAATCCGGCCAGGTGGAAGAATCATCGAATTTTAATTCGTCAAGATAGGACTTTTGTTCTTCACTGAGATTGTGGATGATATCCCCAACGACTTCAGAACGCTGAAAACAAAGCAACCCATCCAATTCGAATAATTCAGATGTGTGGGCGATAACAGCTGCCTTATCCAGTTGTTCTTTGCCATCCGGATAATCCCCGTCTTTGTTCAGATAAAAAGCCTTGATCATAGGGAAACGTTTCTCGGCAAACGCCTCATAAACACTCTCCTGGTTTACGGCGAGTTCCTTTAAGGCATCAATCTGATCCTCGTTGAGAATATAAAGAACGTTGTTGGCGATCCTGGTTAAAAACTGTGTGTTGTGTCCCAATCCATTTTGATCCACGTCACGCATATACTGAAAGCCAAAATAATCCGCCACCTTCCCCGGTGGCAAAAATGTAGCCGCACCAAAATCACCCGTTATAAAAGCTAATCCATTGAAGGCAATCGTATGTAGTTGCGCATTGTCTGAAATCGCCTGCTCAACAGAATACCCCTCGTTTTCATTTTCCGGATTTTGCTTCAGTGGATTTTTCTTTGCCGCAACAGAGCAACTCGTAAAAAACAGAGTGGTAATCAAAATAACAATCATCATTTTTTTCATCGTCATCACACTCCCTTTATAAGATTTATTCATCAACAGTATCGAACACGAATGTGAGAGCTATGTGAAAAATGGGGTTCAAGTGATTATATGCTAAAATAAAACACATCAAATATATAAAGTATCATTAAAAGAGGTGATGGAAAAATATCTCATCGGCGAAAACGGTTGCGAAGATGAATTTATCAAATACTACTATGAGATTGGGTCAATTTCTAAGACCTTCACAGGATTGTTGATTGAACGGGCAATACTTGAAAACAAATTGTCGATGGAAGACTCCTGTGCCAAATACATTCCCTATCCATTGTCGTTCTATTTTCGATCCCAATTATCGAAGACAATAAGAAACCACCTTTAAAGATAAAATAATCCTTATATGGACTTACTGCTATTCTTTTTAAAATGGATTCTAGAAAATACATGATTAAAATAGCATTGTAATTTAAACCGGTTTCATTTTCAATCTTTTGTATAATGCTTTTCAGTTTATTCTTATTCATACAAAACCTCGATCAATTCATGTGTCTTCTTTTCAATTTTAAAGACCCTTGCATATTCCATTAGCTTATTCAGTTTTTTATCTTTGCTTCTCATGTAAAGTTTCAACGCTTTTACGAAAATTTCAGGATCTATATCTTTTCTGTTCCTGATCAGATCACAAATCGTTCTTTCTTTGTCATAAGCAGAAACGACATTTCCGAACTTGGTAAAAACGTTGGTTTTTCCAATATCATAAAACGCTTTTGAAGTATAATGAACGATACATTTTTCCTTTATACGCGAGGCATTATATCCTTTAAAAACTGTAACCTCTTTAGTATCCGGAACTCTGTCAGACATTCCCTGAAGATAAAGTGCTGACAAAAAAGAATAAATGCATCTTGTATATATAAATTGAAAAATATAATAGTCATCCAAAATCGTATCATGTGTCGCATATATCCCACGACTTACCTTTATAAGCCTCCCCTTCTCCACCATGTTTTTTAAATAAATATTTGGAATCCCATTTTCCTTACAATATGCAGCAGTAATCATTCCGTTATTTTCTTCAAGCTCTTTTATGATTTGTTGTTTATAATCCTTGTTATTATATTTCATGCGTATATTATAACACATTGTACGCTTTAAAATTAAATGGCTTTATAAATTAAAATGCCTCTAAAAGGTAAGAGACTCCTTTTATAATATCCTTTGATAAACGCTTTTCTTCAATTCTATTTATTTTCTATTCTACAATCTTCTTTAAAAAATTAACTCTATCAGAATTGTTGCAAAAAGGTCCGTTCCTCTAATAGAAGAGTGTGTTTTCAAAAGACGCTAAAACATTCCACTATAAAAGAAAGTTCCACCGAAAAAGAGTTTGTTTCTGTTATAATAGAAACAACACAGAAAACATAGGTGATCATATGATCAAACGACCCAAGTACATGAAAAAATTACTCAAGAACAGCAATAACGGGATGGTTAAAATTCTAACCGGTATGCGCAGGGTTGGAAAATCGACGCTTCTTTTCATGCTGCAGGAAGAATTAAAACAGTCCGGAGTTGAAGAAGAGCAGATTATATATTTGAATATGGAATCAATGATGAACAGTCAATTTTACGATTATCAGGTATTGTATCGTCATATTCATTCCAAAACGGATCATTTAAATAAGACGGTTTATATCATGATTGATGAAATCCAGAATGTCAATAACTGGGAAAAATGCATCAGCTCATTCATGGTTGATCTTGATT
>CAZRYM010000063.1:0-6929 GCA_964604305.1 uncultured Thermotogaceae bacterium
GAGACAAAAAGCTGGAAGCCACATCAAAAGAAACCATTCTGCCAATCAAAGTCTTTCCTAATTTAAGTGCGGTATCCATAGCAAATCTGGTTGATCTGACTCAACCGGTGATTTGGAGAGGTCCCTTAAAGCAGAAAATGATAGAGCAGTTTGTAAAGGATGTTGAGTGGGGCGATCTGGATTATCTCATAGTGGATTCTCCTCCGGGAACAGGGGACGAACCCCTGAGTGCCCTTCAGGTCATCGGAGATATGGACGGAGCGATCATCGTAACCACTCCCCAGGGAGTATCAACGATGGATGCCATGAGATCGGCTGTTTTTGTTCAAAAGCTGAATTCTCAAGTTTTGGGAATCGTGGAAAACATGAGTTACTTTGTTTGCCCAAACTGCGGTCAGCGGATATACCTGTTCGGAGAAGGCGGTGGGGAAATTCTTGCGAAAGAGCTAGAAGTGGACTTGATTGCCAGAATCCCTCAAAACCCTGAAATAGTAAGGCTTTCAGAAGACGGGAAGCCCGCTTCTCTTTACATGAGAGGCACGGAAACAGAGACGGTCTTTAAGGAATTGGCCGGATATATCATAAACAAATTTAAGGATAAAAAGGAAGAAGGATAATTCCCATGACTAAAACAGAGGTGTTCAAATACCTTCTGCTGTCTTTATTTTCCATCATACTTATTTTCACAAGTCTGGTAGGTCTTGTTGGCTATCTGTCACTTGATTTTGCCGGTGAATTAATCAAAGAGCTTTTCTCAGGCTTAACGGTGTTTTCCTCAAAGCTTTTTTTTATTCAGTTTGCCTTATTGGGCATTACAGCTGTTTTAATGCACTGGACGGCGATTCTTGGACTGAGTGGAAAGAGGATGAAATTTGCCTTATGGGCTTCATTTATCGGTACCGCTCTTCTTCTTGGATTGAATTGTTATAGTCTTTTCATGAATGGTTTTAAATGGATTGGTTATGAGTTTTTTCATGGCCAATCCATGGCTGATAGCATAATCTTTCAAGCGGCAGGAGTTGCTTATTTTATTGTGGTATTTTGTATGACAGCTTTAATGGGATCCATGTTGTTTAAAAAAGGTGATGATGTTGAGGCAAAAATTTGAGGGAAGGCTTCAAGTCCTTTTCATTTTACTGATGTTGCTTCTTGCAGTGTCAATGATGTTTTCACAGCAGGACGAGGAAGAACGAATTGCCATTGAGAATTATCTTGAAGATATGCCTGAGGAAGAATGGTCAAGGTACTATTTTTCCCATGCCATTCAAAGCTGGGGAGAAGCTGAATATTTAAAGGCGCGAGAGATGATTGAAAAGGCCTTTGAAAAACCTGTGTATCCCAGGGATATTCCAAAATTCTGGTATTTTTTGGCTAAACTTAATATAGAAACCGGGAACACCAACGAAGCGGTTGAAAGTTTGAATAACGTTCTCTTGATTGAACCTGACAGAACGGAGATCATAATCTTATTGAAAGTCCTGGAAATGCTTGGAAAAGAACAGATGGAAAATAATCCCATCCTGGGATTGGAATACATGAATGAAATTTTGGGTTTTGTAGAGACGTATGAATTCTTTTATAACCCTGTGGCAACGGATGTTTACAATGGTTCTGTGTATATACTTGATCGGGCAAACCAATACATTTTTATATCCAATTACGGCCAGAATACGGCAATAGAGTTGGATATGCAAGCCCCATCATCCATTGTGATCGATAAAATAGCCGGGAGACTCTACTGTTCAGACTTGGAAAGTGGCAAGATTTTTGTCTTGGATCTCTTAACAAACGAGTTCATCGCTGAATTTTCCGGGTTTAAAAAACCATTCGTTCAAACGGTTGACAGGCTGGGAAATATATACGTGCTTGATCCCCCAAACAACAGGATTGCCATATTAAGCAGTACGGGAAAAGTCATCAGGTATCTTTACCTGTCAGATGGTTATACGGTCAACATTGTAAATGATATCGATGTGTCCTTCGACAGAATCATTATGCAGGATTTATCAGCAAAGAGCTTCCGAGTCATTCGGACGGATTCTTTTGAAGAGGAGTTCCGTCTTCCTTTTAGAGAGAGTTCTCTTGCAGTTTGTTCAACAGTCGGACCGGATGATAAAATTCTAACAGTCTGGGATGACGGGGTCCTTACAGCCTTTCCAGTGGAAGAGAATGCTCAGTATAAGGTTTTGGATACCACGAATATAGAACTGGTGGGAGTGAGTGATATTGATTACAACTCTCCCATCTTAACGATAACCGATTTTGGTGAAAACAGAGTTAGAATGTATACAATCGTCCAGGAAAAACCAATGGCCTTTGTCAATATTGATGCTGTGGAGGCAAATTTGAGTGATCTTGAGCTCCAGTTCAGGGCACTTGACAATATGGGAAAGCGATTTCAATTCATCAGGCCTTTTTTGAACGTTATCGACAGCGGAGGTTTTGTGCCGTATAAACTTGATACGATTCCCGCCTCCGTGAATTTTGTTGAAATCAACGATGGTAAGGCTTTTTTTTCAGAAGGGTTCAAGAAACTCAAGAAGACACAATTCAACGTGGTACTGTGGAAGTATGACGGCTTTGATTTTAACTTTGAGAATATTGCCCCAGCCATGTTTTCTAAAAACGTAAGTATTTATGTGTTGAGCAACGTTACCGTTCCTGAAAAGGTAAAGACGTTAACCAAGCTTACCGGTGGGATGGTTATCAACACAGAGATGGAGACATTTTTAAAAGAATACTACAGTGAACTGGAAACAATAATCACACCCAAGGTAACGTACAATCTGTCCCTTCCTTTTGAGGGGATAAAAACCGTCAGTGTTTCATTACGAATTGCAGGTCTTGATTATTCAGATTCCATTTATTATGCCATTTATATGATACCGTATTTTACTGAGAGATTGGAGTAAATTGATGGATTACAGGGATGAAGTTGCATCTTCGAAACGTTTAAAAAGAGCCAATGAGATCTTAAAACGGGGAAAGGTCAAAGATGCATTGAGTATGTATGCGGACATGATCGAGGAAGAACCGGATAACCCCCTGGTGTATTACAATATGGGTGTAGCCTTTGTAGAGAGAGAGGATTACGATTTAGCTAAACAGGTTTTCAACCATTGTCTTAGGCTTGGTTTGAAGGAAAGCAGGATATATTTAGGCTTGGGGATTTGTTCGTTGAACTTCTCCGAAAATGATGAGGCAATTGATTTTTTTGAACAGGTTTCATCTACTGAATCCTTTTATAAAGAGGCACTGATTGGTAAGGTTTATGCTTATATGAACAAAGGGGAAATACAAAAGGCCATGTTTATCCTTGAAGAGCTTAAAAAGAGGGATATTTGGAATCAGGAACTTTCACTGGTAGAAAAAAAAGCTAAAATGGCCCTGCATTACGAGAGTAAAAAGAAATAGATAATGATGATAATCAAACCGGCAACCATTAACAACAGCAGCATGGAGAGAAAAAAATCCCCGAAGCTGCTGCTTTTCTTTTCCGTTATGGTTTTGTTCAAATCTGATTGGATTCGTCTGTGTTTGCTCATGACCTCTGCAAGAGAAATGGAATCACTTGTGGCTTCTGTCTTCAGTGAGCTCAGGCGTCTTTTCATCTTGTCCGGGTCATACATGAGTCGTATGCTTCGTAAAACAATGGATTTGGCCACAAAAAAGGATCCAATCTGTACCTTTATCAAAACAAAATTTTTCGATACTGATGGCATAATTTCCTTGGAAACGATGGTTGACTCCATGGGAACGATATTCTTGTTCTCAGCGTCAAAATGTCCGGGGAATTCCTCTACAAGTCTTCTTTGAGAATTCTCATCTGTAAAGCCTAAAATAGTACAATAAATCATATCTCCAATGTCAAACTGATCAATGGAAACACCTTCAAGGGGATCCACGATGGGATATATCTCCGGCAAACTCATGATATCGTCTCTGGTTTTCAGCGAATCTAAAAAAACTCCGTTATCTACATCACCCAGAAAGGAATTGGTCAATTCTTCATAGGTGGAAGTTTCAACCACCAGTTCCAGATCCAGCGAGCTGGTCCAATTTGTAAAAATTTCGTTGATTTCAAAACGAATAATATCCACTTCGTTATTCTGTATGATCTTGGACAACCTGATGGCAATCCCTTCTCGGCCACCCAGCTTATCGATTTGATTGTGAAGGTAACGCATGAATTCTCCGGTCATTTCGCTTACTTCAACAGAATGACCGGCAATATCACCGTAGAAATTGTTTAAAGCCTCCCTGAAATTTGCAAGGGGTAAATTTAGGTCGATAACGATTTGATTTGAAAAACGGCGCGGAAAACAAATGAAACGGTATTCAATCGTTTCGTTGGTCTTTCCGAAAAAATATCCTAAAAAGGCTTCATCCGTTGCTTTGCTTTCCGCTTTGATTTTAAGTGAGAAGAAATCGAAAAACATTAAATTCCCCTTTTATTGGCGAAGCTTATTGCGGGCTTCGTTATATTATCATTTCTTTATTATCAGATGCATTTTCCGCTTGGAACATTCCAATCGTCCGTACTGTCTGCATTTACATCGCTGTGGATCACGCAGTTCTTTCCTATTATAGCATTTTCAGGGATATTCACGTTGTAACCTATAACACTGATTGGTGAATTATAAACACCCGGATTCTCATCGTTTTCGGCAAAATCTCCCACGCCTATTTTCGTTCCGGAACCGATTTGAGAGTCTTCTGCAATAATTGCGTTGGATATTTCCACACCTTCCCCGATTTTTACTCCTGTGAGGATGATGGAATCCTTGATAATCGATCCCTTCCCCACTTGTACACCCTGGAACAGGATTGATTTGTTCAGAACACCATGAATTTCACACCCTTCACTCACCAGGCTGTTTGTGCATACTGATTCTCTTCCAAAATAAGCCGGAGGCATTTCTTCCGTCCGGGTGTAGAATCTCCATGAATTGTTATAAAGGTTTAATTGCGGGATGGACTGGATCAGTTCCAGATTGGATTCCCAATAGGAATAGATTGTTCCCACATCTCGCCAGTAACCTTCGTATTCAAAGGCGTAAATGTCATCTTTGTCCTCCACCATCTTTGGAATGATGTCCTTTCCAAAGTCATGGCTGGATGATTCATCCTTTGCATCCTGAACGAGTACTTCACGAAGGAAGTCCCAGTTGAATATGTAGATTCCCAATGAAGCCAGGGTACTTTTGGCATGTTCGGGTTTTTCCTGGAACTCTACAATTCGTTTTGATATATCGGTGACCATGATTCCAAACCTGAATGTCTCGTTAAGAGGAACGTTCATACAGGCACAACTTGCTTTGGCGTGTTTGGAGATGTGAAAAGTGAGCATATCCATATAATCCATTCCGTATATGTGATCTCCTGAAAGGATGAGAACGTATTTTGGATTGGTTTTGTCCAGATAGTCCAGGTTTTCGTAAATAGCATCAGCGGTGCCCTTAAACCAAGCCTTGCCGCTTTCATATGTGTATGGTTGAAGAACAGTTACACCACCACCCTTTCTGTCCAAATCCCAGGGTCTTCCAATACCGATGTGAGCGTTGAGTCTGTGTGGTTTATATTGAGTCAGAACACCGACTTTGTATATACCGGAATTGACGCAGTTGCTTAGAGCGAAGTCGATGATTCTGTATTTTCCACCAAAGGGAACTGCAGGTTTGGCGATATCTTCCGTCAGCACGCCCAGTCTCGTTCCCTGTCCTCCGGCCAATACCATGGCAACTATAGATGACTGCATCATAATCCCCCCTAAATTACGCTTCCCTTTTCAAATACGAGAAGGTCGTCTTTTCTTCCTATTAATCTCTTTTCCGTTCTGATGTTGCACTCTTTGTCAAAAATTGAATATTTGACATGTGCCCCTTCTTCTATGACCGTGTCCTGCATAATGATCGAATTCTCGACTACCGCCCCGGCTTTTATCTGTACCCCTCTGGAAACGATGGAGTTAATCACCCTTCCGCTGATAATACATCCGTCGGAAACAATCGAATTCTCCACATGAGAAGTTCCCGTGCATTTTGGTGACGGGAGGTCCTTTAACTTGGTATGAACTGTATTACCGGTGTAAAAAAGTTGATTACGAACGTCGTCATTAAGCAAGTCCATATTTATTTTAAAGTATTCATCTACACCCTTTTTGGTGTTTCTCCAATATCCGTCAAACTTATAGGCATAAAAACGGAGTTTGTTAAGGTTTGGAATCAGGACATCCAGCAAAATGTCATACCCCTCTGACTGGGGTATGGTGTTGTATAGCAGGTCCATTAACAGGTGTTTGTTAAGAAAATAGATTCCCAAAAAGGCCTTGTTGCTCACATTCTCAGTGGGTTTTTCTACAAACCGAATAACTCTGCCATCATCGTCGGTTTCGATCTGGCCGTATTCTGAGAGATCATAAGTGTTATCAAGTTCCTTATAAAGGAAAGTAACATCCGCTCCTTTGGAAAAATGGAAATTGAACATATCCGAGTAATTGGTGGAATAGATGTGATCACCGGATGCCATCAGGACATAATCCTCGTCGCTTCTTCTCATAAAGGTCATGTTTTGATGTATGGCGTCTCCGGTTCCCCTGTACCAGTATTTATTGTTGATGGCCATATACGGTTGTAAAAGGGTCAATCCACCGTGTTTCCGATCTAAATCCCATTCTTTTCCGGAGCCTAAATGATCGATAAGACTTCTGGGGCTGTATTGAGTCAGGACTCCTACACGTCTGATATCAGATGCAACCATGTTTGACATGGTAAAATCAATCATTCTGTACTTTCCGGCTACCGGTAAAGCGGCACTCGCCCTTTTTGTTGTCAATAGTCCCAGGTTTTCACCACGACCACCGGCAAAAATTAAGCCTAATACCTTCATATTGATTTATCCCCCTTTTTGAGAGTTTTGTGAACTTTTAC
>CAZRYM010000063.1:7029-11402 GCA_964604305.1 uncultured Thermotogaceae bacterium
ATTTTTCTGATAATAGAGGCGTTCATAACGGAGTCTTTGATGGAAATGACCGGGTTTTCTACTCCTTTTACAACGTTGGCGAAATGGGTAGCTTCCAGCATATAATTATCCGGAGAGTCTACAGAATATTCGGATATCTCTTTTCCGCGTTGAATGTAGTATTTTAAGTTTCCCTTTTCGTTAAATGTAAGCGGGGTAATGAGAGAGCCTTCGGTTCCGTGTATCTGGCAGCGTTGATTGAATTGTTCTGTGAATCCTACATGAAATGTGGTATGAAAGTCATTGTCAAAATTCATTAGGACCGTTGTGGATTCATCCACGCCGTATTTGGTTCTTTTGACAAAGGATTTGATCTCTGTTGGTTCCCTGCCGGCAAGGTGGCGGGTCAGATGGAGAGTATAACAGCCTAAGTCGTACATGGCCCCTCCGCCAAGGGATTTGGACCATCGGATGTCATTTTCTCTGGGTGTTAAGTCAAATGTAAAAGTCATGTGCATGGCTCTAATTTCACCCAGGCTTCCCGCATCAATGATTTCCTTCATCTTTTTGATGAGCGGATTGTGTATGTATGCAAATGCCTCCATCAGAACCTTTTTTCGGTTGAATGCGACGTTGAACATGCTTTCGGCTTCAAATTCATCCAAGGCGATGGGTTTTTCGCACAAGACATTTTTGTCATTTTCCAGAGCCTTGATGACCCATTCCATGTGAAGCGCATTGGGCAGGGGGATGTAGAGCGCCTGAACATGATCATCCTGAAGGAGTTCTTCATACGAATAATAGACCCTTTCCGGATTGAACATGTCCTTGAAATCGTCTACCTTTTCCCTTTTTCTTCCGGCAATTGCATATAGTTCACCATTTTCCGATGAAAGGATTCCCGGAATTACTGCTTTTTTAGCGATATTTGCCGTTCCAAGAATGCCCCATTTAATCTTTTCATTCATGGTTTAACCTCCTTTGTTTATTTGTTGATGATGTGATGATTGTCCTGAAAAAATTCCATAAACTTAGCCCTTTTTTTTCTTAAGCTCCCGAGGGGACAGGGACGCTGGATACCTGGTCAAAAAAGACATTGACCTTGAAGTATTTTCCCTACAGGAAAAACTTCACTTTTTATGAGGAAGATTCCTTAATCATCGTACCTGTCCCCTCTTAGGCTCTTTTTTTATTGTATGATATAATCTCACAGTCAACATGCTATTAATCTCTTTAATCGGTTCAAAAGGTGATATGCGTGAAAAGAAAATATTGGTTGTTCATGTTAATAGTCTTGCTTATCTTTACACTCTCCTCTTGTGCTTTTATTGAGGGTAACCTGGAATATATCGACTCCACCGAGGATATTGTCAATACCGTTTACACGGTGTCGATCGTCGGACTGGTTCTCTTCCTTTGGGGTAGGGAATTTTAGGAAACTTTTATTGAATTATTTTGTTCTGTATAATCGATCGCCCGCGTCTCCCAGACCGGGAACGATGTAATCTTTCTCGTTAAGTTTTTCATCCACTGATGCTGTATAAATTTTTATACCGGGATACACCTTTGTTATCTCGTCAATTCCCTCCGGTGCAGAGAGTAGGGATAGGAAGTAGATGTTTTTCTCTTCAATTCCCTGTTTAGTCAGGATATCAATGCTTTTAATGGCGGAATGACCTGTGGCAAGCATGGGATCCAGCAAAAAAAGGTCTTTATCTTTCAGTTCGGGCATCTTGGCGTAATATTCCACCGGTCTGTGTGTGTCCGGATCTCTGTAGACTCCGATATATCCAACGGAGGCATTTGGCAAAAGGGTGAGAACGGCATCGAACATACCCAAACCTGCTCTGAGTATTGGGACAATGACAACATCTTTGTCACTGATGATTTCACCTTTCGTCATCCCTATCGGTGTTTGAACTTCTTTTAATGTTGTTTTCAAATTGGCAGTGGCTTCATAGGCAAGCAGTAGTGTCAATTCCCTCAGCAATTCCCTGAATTCCTTAGGTCCGGTTTGAATGTCGCGCATTAATGTGAGTTTATGTTGTACCAGGGGATGTTCCACACAGGTAAGTTGTTCCCATTTCTGATAAGCCAAAATCAATAACCTCCTTCTGTTTTTATCTTTTTTAAAGTCCTTTGAATCGCTATCTCGTCCATTTCTTTTCTTTCTGTCAGTTCTTGTTCGGTGTAAAATTCCATCTTTTTCTTGTCTTTCAATTTATCCAGGGTTTTACACTCCCTGTCAATTGCAATGTATTTTCTCTTTTCCTCTTCCAGCTGTTTTTCCAGCATCGTTAATTCACTTTTATGCTTTTCAAGGATAATATATTCATAATCGATGTAATTCTCCCATGAAACACATTCACGGGGTGAAATCTTCCTCGAATTCATAAGAAACGAGAAACGATTTTCCTGTCGGGTGATATGATTTTTGAAATCAACAATTTCAACTTCTTTATCATCACGTTTCATTTGGGCCTTGTGGACATTCATCTTTTGTTGATTCAGCCGCTTTAAAAAGATATCCAGGACCCGATCAAGCCGAAACTTGAATTTTTTCAAGCCAGAACATCTCCAATAAATTTCAGAAGTTCCTCCAGTCCTTTACGTTTACTGCACGAGACGGGAAAGATGTTGAAATCCCCATATGGTTGTGATACTTCTTTTGTTTCTACTATTGATTGATTGAGCTTTTGAACCGAAATTTTATCCGTTTTGGTCAGAACAATTGCTATGGGGATCTGAAATTCCAATATCCATTCAAAAAAGATATGATCCGCTTTCATAAAAGAATGCCTGGAATCGATAAGGACAAACAGCATCTCAAGAGTCTCGGCAGATGAAAAGAAGGCGTTCATCAGGCTATTCCATTTTTTGATCTCATCCGGCGAACGTCTTGCATAGCCGTAACCGGGAAGGTCGATGAAATAGTCCCTTTCGTTGATCAGATACAGGTTGATGGAACGCGTTTTACCGGGAGTTGAACTAACTTTGGCCAATTTTCTATTAAAGAGTACGTTTATGAGGGAAGATTTTCCAACATTAGACCGACCCACAAAGGCAACTGATTTCCTGAACCCAATATCTTCGGGAAGTTGCTTTGGCAGATAGGCTGTTTTCTGGAGCTCTATGTTTTTTACTTTATACACGTTTATCAGTCCTTCAACGCAATCTGTAAAACCTCATCAACTGTATCGACAAAATGAAAAGTTATCTTTTCCCTGATTTCTTTTGGTATTTTATATAAATCCTTTTCATTCGCCGAAGGAAGAATGACCTGGTGAATACCGATGCGATAGGCTGCCAGTACCTTTTCCTTTACTCCGCCAATGGGGAATACCTTTCCCCTGAGACTGATCTCACCCGTCATGGCAAGATCATGTCTAACCGGCTTGTTTTTCAGGCACGAAACGATGGAGGTGATAAGGGTAACACCGGCGGAGGGGCCGTCTTTTGGTACGGCACCTTCTGGAACGTGCAAGTGGATATCATGTTTTTCGAAGAAATCATCGGCGCATTCACCCTGGCATCTTACTTGTGCCAGTGAAAGGGCTATCTGTGCGGATTCTTTCATCACATCGCCCAGTTGACCGGTCATGTGAATTTTACCCTTTCCGGGTTGAAAGAGGGCTTCTACCTGAAGCACAGTGCCACCTACAGCGGTCCATGCCAGTCCTGTTGTTATGCCTATCTCGGGTTCTTTCAAACGCTCGTCATCCAGGAACCGGGGAGGACCCAGTAGTTCTTCCACATCACTCTTGCGAATCTTTTTATAATCCAAATCATTTTCAAGCAATTCAAGGGCGGTTTTCCTGACTACAGAAGCCAGTTCCCGTTTGAGGTTTCTAACACCCGCTTCTCTGGTATACCCATCTATGATCTGGTTTAAAGCATAGGTTGTGATGTTAACTTTCTCAGTCATATTATGTTCTTCGAGTATCTCCGGGATCAGGTATCCTGTCGCGATCTTCTCCTTTTCAACTTTGGTATAGCCGGATATTTCTATGACTTCCATCCTGTCACGCAAGGCGTCAGGAATCGTGTAAAGGACGTTGGCGGTTGTGATAAAGATGACCTTTGACAGATCGAATTCTACCTCCAGGTAATGATCTGTGAAGGTCTTATTTTGTTCCGGGTCCAGAACCTCCAATAAAGCGGCTGCCGGGTCCCCCTGAAAACTCTGGCCCAATTTGTCGATCTCATCCAGTAGAATAAGCGGATTTTTAACCCCCGATTCACGAATTAACTGGATGATCCTTCCGGGAAGGGCTCCAACGTATGTTCTTCTATGCCCCCTAATTTCGGCTTCATCACGCATGCCTCCAAGAGACATTCTGACGAATTTTCGGTCCATGGCCTTTGCCAAAGATTTTCCCAGAGAGGTTTTCCCA
>CAZRYM010000064.1:0-4847 GCA_964604305.1 uncultured Thermotogaceae bacterium
CCCCCCCCACCCTCTTCGAGGGCACCCCCCCGGATGGGGGGATTTTTGAGCTTTTTTTGAAGCTACAGACATAACTACATCAACGTTAGGAGCAAGGGGTGTGGCTTGACACTCTGCAGGGTTTTCAGAAAAGAGCCGTGAGCGATTAGTAAAAGGCGTTAAGAAAACTGCTTGTTTGAGCGTAGCGAGTTTGCAGTTTTTAGCCTTTTGCGTATGAGCGAATCGGTCTCTTTTCGAAAACACGAAGCCGGTCAAGACGCACCCCTTGGTCCGGGAGTGAAAACACCCCCACTAAATTTTCACGATTCACTAATCACCTTCAACAAATAATCCTTCGTAATAGGAATTTGAGTAATACGCTTGCCAACGGCATGTGAAACGGCGTTGGCAATGGCGGCCGGTGCCGGAATTAACGATGGTTCACCGATGCCTTTGGCTCCAAAGGGACCCTTTGAAAATGGGGCTTCTACGATTTCTATTCCAAATTCGGGCATTTCCTGGATGGTTGGAATGGTTAGGGTGTTGAAATTTGTTGTTAAGAGATTCCCCTTATCATCGTGTTTGAGCACTTCGTACAGAGCGTATCCCATACCCTGGACAAATCCTCCTTGTACCTGACCGTATACGCCATCCAGATTGATGACGCGGCCTACATCATGGCCGGCAAAGACTTTTAATACCTGGACGTGGGCTGTGAGCATATCCACTTCCACCAATACTATGTTAGTGGCGAATGAATAGGTAACATAAGCTTCTCCGAACCCTTTTTCAACATCCCAGTGCAATTTCGGGGTTTTAAACCATCCGGTTGCTGAAAGCCCTTCATTCTCAGTATCTGACATTTGGGCAACATCGTGGAAAGAGATACAGGTATCGGGATTATCAAGGTCACAAAAGCCCTTCTCTCCTACGATGATCTTCTCTTTTGGCAGATTTAAATGACCGGCAGCAACGGTTTTCATTTTTATCAACAATTGCTCGCATGCTAACTTCACCGCATTTCCGCTGAAGAGGGTGGTTCGTGATGCCACTGTTGGACCACTGTCCGGTACAAAGGCCGTATCCGGTTGATAGACTCTGATTTTTGAGATATCCTGGCCCAGGATTTCGGAGGCGATCAAGGCCATTGTGGTTTTGGCTCCTTGTCCCATCTCGGTTCCCCCGATTTGAATACCGATGGTACCGTCTTTAAAGACCTGTACAAACGCTCCGCTGGCATCCAACCTTTGTCCCATGGCGCCCAATGCCACACCATAGTGAATGTGAGCGACTCCCAAACCACGCTTCACGTATTTATGCTCGCTGTTAAAATCGTCCACTTCTTTTTTCAGCTGTTCCCAATCAGCTCTTTCTCTTATTTTTGTAATCGTTTCCTTCGCACCGATATCTTCGTTCAAAAGATGGCCGGTAGGTGTTGTCTTTCCCTTTTCCAAGGCGTTGATTTCTCTGAGATACAATCGGTCTATATTCAACTTTTGAGCGATCTGGTCCATCATGGACTCGATACCAAAGAACACCTGGGGAGAGCCAAATCCCCTATAAGCACCACATGGCACTTTGTTCGTGTAAACCCCGTAAACATCCACCGATACGTTTTTAATATCATAAGCACCTGCTGCATGGACAACGGAACGCCATAAAACGATAGGTGAAAGGGTACCGTGTCCTCCCATATCGCCAATCGCTTCACACCTGAGGGCTCGAATTCTTCCATAATCAGTGACCCCCACCTTATATCTGGATTTGATAGGATGGCGTTTACTGGTCAATTGCAAATCCTCTTCCCTGTCCAGACAAAGCTTCGCAGGCCTTTTCAATTTATTGGCCACCAGAGCTGCCGGGACTGCAAAATAAGTGGGGACATCTTCTTTACCGCCAAAAGCTCCACCAGTTTCCGTTTGAATAACACGAACATCGGAATAGGGGATACCCAACACTTCTGAAACACCATTTTGAACGTAATAGGGGCATTGCATGGAGCCGTAAACAGTAAAGGTGTTGTTTAAATCAATGGTTGCAATGACACCCTGGGGTTCCAGGTAGGCCTGTTCCTGATAATCCGCAAAGAATTCCCCTTCCAGGACTAAATCACAATCTTCAAACATCTTTTCGGGATCATATTCCCCTTTTTTCACCACATAATGTGTTTTGATATTTGTATCTCCGTGAATGACGATCTTATCCGTCATAGCTTCATCCATATCAAAAACGGGCTTAAGCTCTTCATACTCTATTCTGACTAATTTAGCGGCCTTTCGCGCTTTTTCAGGGCTATCAGCGGCAACCAGTGCAACGTAATCACCCACATAGGCGATCTTATCTCCGGGTTTCAACAACGCCGGATAATCTGGGACCACATCACCCATCTCATTTTTGCCGGGAACGTCTTTGTAAGTTAAAACGTCAACGACACCTTCTGCCTTTTTGGCTTCCTCTACATCAACTGATTTGAGAAGACCATGTGCAACGTTTGCCGTTGCTATGGCAACATATACCATCTCCTCAAATTCAAGATCTTTGATGTATTTTGATGTTCCGCAGACCTTTTCCTTTCCTTCCAGCCTGTTGACCTTTTTACCGATGGCTTTGAAATTTTGCCCGTTTTTTTTCATTTTATCCCCTCAGTTCAATATTCTAGTCTTTGTTAATATTGACGTTTATCTTTCGATCCTTTAATATTCTTCTTCCAATATTGACGCCAGTTTGTCTTGAAATCCCAATTGCATGAGTTGCAATAAAACGTTGAGCTTTGGGCTGTCCTCTCCCTCAAAAGCAAGCAATATCTTTTTCGATATAACAGGTATCGGCAGAATAAAGAGGATTGTACCATCTTCTCTTTCTCTGATTCCAATGTCCTCATATTCATGCTGATAGTACTCCTCAAAATAGCCCAAAACATCCTTTGTCGGATCTTTTGGGAAATTAATCGACTGTTCTCCACTTTTGAAAGAAATGTACATGGCTTTAATACCGAAATGGTCTATCAGGTTTCGTTTCATAATGTTGTAAAAATCCACAACCCCATTACACTTGACAACCTTTTTGTACAACTCGTTGGCACTTTGAAAGGCCTCCATCACCTCTTCATATGAATGAAGAATCTTGTTGAAATCTCCATGCGCAATGATTATTTCCAGTACCATCCCTGCCATCTCGCTAATCATTTGCATGAATTCTGTTTCTTCACCGTTAAAGCCATATAAAAAGATGATCCCCAAGACATTGCCATCCAGACTCCTTATGATATATGCTGAATCGGGATTGTTTCCATTTTCAAACTCCCTCCTGAAAAAAGGCTTTAAATTACCGAAATCTTCTTCGATTGCCTCGCGTTCAACTTGGTTTGTGAGATCGTAAACATCCCAAACAGTGTTATACTTGATTGTCAGAGCATGTGTGAAATCTTCCAGGTTGTGCCCCCAAAGAAGATTCCCCCAACTTTTTCTGACAAACAGTTTCACATCTGCTACCTGGAAGATTTCACGTATCATATCCACAAACTTCTCGCAAAAGGGCTCGATATTCTGAATCATAAACAGGTATTTCAACCCTTTGTAAAAGGATTGAAGCTTGAAGTCAGATTGATTGAGTGTTTTCTTATCAAAACGCATTTCATCTCGCAGCCTCTGATATTCAATAATACTGGATAACAGCCTGCTCAGGTTATTGATGATTATTCTTTCACCATCGTTATAGGGCTTCTGCCTCGCAATAAGGATAAAATATTTGTTTGATCCTTCCATTTGAACGGGTATGGCAAATAGAGTTTGATATTTGCCTTTTAATGCTTCAGTTTCACGAAAGCGATTGTTCTTCTTTAAATCTACGGGAAAACTATTTAAAAGAGACCTATCCTCTTTAGGATTTCGTGTGATTTTATCTAAAGGCTGCTCAAATCCGTGATTGTGGACAAGTTGATAATCTTTTTCCAATTTGTACAAGGCACTGGAAGATAACAGCAGTTCCCCGAAGGCATCGGTGAATATCTGTAAATATTCATCAGTCGGCAATGGTTCCAGTAAAGAACCTATCATGGTTTCCATCCCGGTTATGGAGTACATTAATTTGGATATTTCTTCTTCTTTTTCCTCATTTACAACGTATAGACTTTGGATTTCCAATAACTTGTTAATGGTTTCAAGAGCATCTTTTTCAACAGGTTGTTTTAAAAACAGCTGTGTTCCTTCAAAAAATTCATAATGCCTGAAATCAGGCAGTTCTTCTTTTACCTGTTCCAATTCCTGATATTGATAGTTATTCGGCGTAACTCCAAGGGCATCTTCAAGTACCCATTTCTTTTTCCCGCTTTCATCTTCTTTCAATCGGAAAAAACATCCCGCATTACCCGAAGAACCCTCTTGCAAATATGTGAGTATTTCAGTATACAACCTGGGTGTTCCCAGATATTTTATCATCGGATTCATATTAAAGTCTCCTTTTAGGATTCCTTTTCAAGTATCATTTTTTGCATTCTATTTTGTTCCCTAATGATTATATCCATCTCTTTTTCCAGAATTTGATAATCTTTTATCCTTATGCTTCCATTGATAACAGACATGTAAACCGTTCCCGGATTACATAGAATAATGGCTGAAACCGGATCGGATATGCCACCGGCCATTTCCAATGTATCCAATCTGAAAAAGACAAAATCTGCCGCCTTCCCCTCTTCCAAAGACCCTATATAATCATCCATACCCAGTACCTTAGCCCCTCCAAGAGTGCCCATCCGTAAAACCTGTCTGGGGGTAATGGCGTCAGCTCCTTTGGATACCCTTTGCAAAAACAGTGCATTTCTCGCTTCACCGATCATATTACCGGTGTCATTACTTGCGCTACCATCAACA
>CAZRYM010000064.1:4869-11381 GCA_964604305.1 uncultured Thermotogaceae bacterium
GATAACCTAATCTCAGGATATTCGAGCATCTCAACAATGGGAGCGGTTCCCGATCCCAATCGCATATTTGATGCCGGACAGTGTGCAACACCAACCTTTGTTTGTCTGAATTTCATGATGTCTTCTTTGGAAAGCCAAACACAGTGAGCAAACCAGGCTCTCTCATTCAGCCATCCCAATTTATCCATGTAATCCACCGGTCTTAATCCTACCCTTTCAAGGCAAAATTCTTCTTCATCCTGTGTTTCTGCCAGATGGGTATGAATCAGCAGGTCTTTTTTTTCTGCAAAATCAAGAGTTGTTTTCATCAGCGATTCTGTTACCGAGAAAGGACTGCATGGGGCAAGTGCGATTCGAAGCATGGAGCCTCTGTTATCATCGTGATATTTGTTGACAACCCGCTCACAATCTGACATGATTTCATCTTCAGTTTGAACCACCGAATCCGGGGGCAACCCGCCATCTTTTTTACTCAACGACATACTTCCCCGACAGGGGTGAAACCGAACTCCTGTACGAACCGCTGCATCAATCTCTTCATCAAAAAGTCTCTGTGTCCCTTTGGGATAAAGGTAAAACATATCAGAGGTAGTGGTGACACCGGTTTTCATCATCTCGTATATCCCAACAAGAGCGGCATTATAAATTTCAGCTGCACCAATATATTTCCACCTTTCATACAAAAACGTCAGCCAGTCGAATAGTTTAAGGTTCTGAGCTCCTTTAACGTTTCTAAACATGGACTGATACAGATGATGATGTGTGTTCACCATTCCTGGTATACAGCAGGTACCTGTCATGTCGTACTGTTCATATTCCCCTTTATCCTTCAATTCGGGTTTTCCCATTCCAATTTCTTTAATGACATTATTTTCTGTTAAGATATAGGCGTTTTCCAGTTCCCTTTCCCGGGCATCCATTGTTGCTAACAGGTCTATATTGTAAAAGAGTTTTTTCAATTCAGTCACCCCTGAAAAATTTGTGTTCTGATACAAAATTATAGCATAAACCCGCTTTGAATAATTAGTTGACATTAAATGGGCATTTTGTTATAATACTCCGGATTTAAATTCTCACATCCGAGCGGTTTTTTGTTGTAAGACTAATCGCTGCTGTTCAACCGGACAGTTTGTTCCCGTCCCGGTGCTTTAGAAATTAAAGTGGGGTGGTTAAAGACGGATGGCGGATTAACCAAATTTGGAGGTGCTACATGTCAGTCGTTTCAATGAAACAACTTTTAGAGTCCGGTGTTCATTTCGGACACAGGACCATGCGTTGGGATCCCAAAATGTCGGAATACATTTACACCCATAGAAAAGGTGTCCACATTCTGGATCTGCAAAAGACTTTAAGGATGATCGATACTGCCTATGATTTTGTTAAGGAAGAAGCCGGGAAAGGCGCAACGATTCTTTTTGTAGGTACAAAAAGACAAGCCAGAAAGGCCATTGAAGAAGAGGCAAAACGATGTGGAGCTTTCTATGTCAACAATCGATGGCTTGGAGGCATGATGACCAACTTTAAGACCATCAAGGCAAGGATTAAAAGACTGATTGAACTTGAAGAAATGGAAGCCAACGGTGAAATTGATGCAATGCCCAAAGCGCAGCAATCCATCTACAGACACAGATTGGAAAAACTGAGAAGGAACTTGGGCGGTGTAAAAGAAATGAAAGACGTTCCCGATCTCATCTGGATTGTTGACCCTAAAAAAGAGGAAATAGCCGTTGCAGAAGCAAATCATTTGAATATTCCAATTATCGCAACTGTTGATACGAATTGTGATCCTGATCTCATCGATTACATCATCCCCGGAAATGATGATGCCATCAGAGCCATAAGATTGCTGACCTCAAAGATGGCAGATGCTTACATCGAAGGAAAAGAAGGATATGTAAACGAACAGGAAGAGGCCGCCAAAGCCGCAGAGGAAGAGGCTGAGGAAGCTAAGGCCGGCAATGATGACGATGACGATGAAAGTGATGACAGCTAGGATTTTATCGCTTTTATAATCAAATATTCATAACACAAAACTGAGACGGGATTAACCCGTCTCTTCTTGTTTAGGTGGGCATATTGAGAGCTATAACCTTTTTTGTTTCAATGTTTTTGTCGGTTGCTCTGATATTTGGAAGTTTTCAGCTTCCCATTGATGGAGCCGATCGGTTGGTTTCTTCTTACGGTGAGGCAAGATTATCTCAAGATTTAAAAAGCCTGAATTTTCTTTTAGGTCTTGGAATATCCACAAGGGAAAGGGCCGGCGTGGTCATTAAAAGTATGAAAGAGGGCTATGTAGAAAGAATCATTACAAACCATCCTTTTTTTGGTACTGCCATTTTCATCAATCATGCCGACAGCACCCAAGCAAGATACATAGGCCTATCCAGATTAACAGGTGAATTCCTCAAAATCTTCGAGGCCATTAACGTGGAGTTTGAAGGATCCCAGATGACCATCTCCTTTGATGAAGGGGAGTTTATCGTTGAACAGAGTGAACCCCTTGGTTTTTCTGGAGTTTCAGGCTTTTTTCAGATCCCTTCAGCCTATATTGAGCTTGTTGATCTTGAACAATCTCTTACGTTGAACCCAATGAAAGTTCTTGATTTTGAACTTGCAGACAGGAGTTATCAGATTTTGTTTAAAAAAATCAGGGTGAACACTGAAGAGTATCCATTCAAGCAGGGGGCTGTTTATCCGTATACGGGAGATAAGCCCATGGTAGATCTTCTGATTGAGAACTCATCATCAAAATCTGAATTCAAATTTGTCATGGATCAAATCCATGTGAAAATAGACGGGGTAGAGGTACTATCAATGCTCATGGATCAAATCCCCCTGGAATTACGTGATAAGGCTTCACGTGTATTCGGTGAAAAGACCAATCATCAGACCTTTTGGTATCGGATCACAACTCCTTGGACGACTTCGCCTATTGTGTTAAATGAAATTAGAAAAATTGAGGCATTTAATGATAAAATCAAGGTTGAGGTAGAAGCAAAGGATGTGTTTGGAACTATTCAAACGGCAGAATTTTGGTTAAAAAGAAGGTGAACAAATGGGACTTTTTGATTTTCTTAAAAGAGAAAAAAAAGATCGGTATATTTACAGTGATGGCGACTTGTTGGTTTTTTACGTCGAATGCGAGAAGTGCAAAGAACTGTTCAGGGTAATCATCAGAAAACATTCTGAATTATACAGAACCTACGGCAAGGGATTGGGTGAATACGAAATTCAGAAGGAGATTATTGGTTCAGCCTGCCAAAACAGGATTAACATACATTTTGACCTGAAGGCCAATTATGCGGAAATATCACATGAGATTTCCGGTGGCAGATTATTAACCAAAGAGGAATACAACCAATTGATAAGCAAAAACGCCTAAAAAAAGGGAGGAAGAAAATGGCAAAAAGATTATTCAGCAGTGAAAGCGTAACAGAAGGTCATCCGGATAAAGTAGCAGACCAAATCTCTGATTCAATCCTGGATGCCCTGCTCGAACAGGATGAAACAAGCCGTGTGGCAGTTGAAACACTTGTAACTACCGGCATGGCTTTTGTATCGGGAGAAATCAGCACAAAGGCTTACATAGATATTCCAAGAATCGTACGGGATACTATTTTGGAAATTGGCTATACAAGGGCAAAATTCGGCTTTGATGGGGAAACCTGTGCCGTTCTTTCGTCCATAGACGAACAGTCCCCGGACATCGCTCTTGGGGTGGATAAGGCAAAGGAAATTAAGGATGGAGAGGAACAAGAAGAAAACGAATTGTCAAAAGTGGGGGCCGGAGACCAGGGAATGATGTTCGGTTATGCCACAAATGAAACCCCGGAATATATGCCGCTTCCTATTGTGCTTGCCCACAGGCTGACAAAACAACTGGCAAAAGTTCGAAAAGAGGCAAAAATAGACTTAATTAGGCCGGATGGAAAGTCCCAGGTAACCATAGAATACGATGAAGAAGGAAAAGCTAAAAGAGTCGATACCGTGCTCATCTCAACACAGCATGAAGATGTTCCCTACGAAGAAATCAGAAAAGCTGTCATCGACCAGGTTATCGACCCGATCATTCCAGAGAACTTAAGAGATAAGGATATGAAGATACTGGTGAATCCCACCGGTCGGTTTGTTATCGGAGGTCCTCAGGGAGATACAGGGCTAACCGGCAGAAAGATCATTGTAGACACTTATGGTGGATGGATTCCCCATGGCGGCGGTGCCTTCAGCGGAAAAGATCCCACAAAGGTAGACCGATCGGCTCATTATATGGCACGTTACGTTGCCAAGAATGTTGTAGCGGCCGGGTTGGCGGATAAACTTATGATTCAGTTGGCTTATGCCATTGGAAAGGCTCACCCTGTTTCCATTATGATCGATACTTATGGAACAGCAAAGATCGATGAAAACAAACTATTGGAAACCATTATCAAAACATATGATTTCAGACCAGGTTCAATCATTAAAACGCTTGATCTGTTAAAGCCCATATATAGAAAAACAGCTGCATACGGACATTTTGGCAGAACCGATATAGAATTCCCATGGGAAAAACTCGATTCTGTTGCACAACTTCAAAAAAATTCAGGTTTGTAGTTCTCTCTATTAGAATCACTTTATAAATTCAAAAGCGTGTGTCAGCACGCTTTTGAATATTAACAGGGGGGAGTAAAGTGAAAGAAATCATCAAAAAAAGAATTCAAAAATTAAGGAAAATCCTTGAAAATACAGAAAAGGATGGCCTTTTACTATCTCGTGAGGAAAACATTGCCTATCTAACATTTGGAGCAAGAAATCACATCACCCTGAACAACAACGAAGGTGTAGCCAGCATTTTGGTCACTCTTAGCGATGTGTTTTTTGTCACTGATAATATCGAAATGAACAGGCTGTTCAAAGAAGAAATCCCCGAAGAGATTCATGATCTGTTCACCAAGACAGAATACAACTGGTGGCAATCTGAATACGACTGTATATCTGATCTGGTGAAGATGAAGAATCTCATTACCGATACCGGAAGGTATATGACTAAAAACGTCTCCACAGACATTAGCTCTCATCGTTATGTGTTGGGAGAATATGAATATTCCACTCTACGTACGCTTGGAATAGTAATCGATGACGTATTTTATAAAAACATGCCATTACTGAACCCAACTATGAAAGAGATAGAAGTAGCAGCGTTGTTCTCAAAAGAGTTTTTCCAATTGGGTTACGAACCAATTTTGGTTTTAGTCTTTGGCGAAGAAAGCTCAAAATTATACAGACACAATCTTCCCAGAAATACCAAACTGGGAAATCATTGCTTTGTCAGTTTTTGCATCAGGCACAAAGGGCTTGTCATCTCATCAACCAGAACCATTCTCTTTTCTGAAAGCACATCCATTCGAGAACAGCATGAGAAAAACTGTCGAATTGATGCTAAGATCATCGCTATGTCCAGACCGGGGAAAAAGATGGATGAACTCTTTTCAGAACTCGAAGATGCCTATGTAACAGAAGGTTATAAAGACGAATGGATGTTGCATCATCAGGGTGGACTTGCCGGTTACAAATCCAGAGAATTGGTTTGTACTCCCAGCACTCGATACACCATGATGGAGGGAAACTGTATCGCTTGGAATCCAACGATAACAGGCACAAAATCAGAAGATACGGCCATCCTTCTAAAGGGAAATAACGAAATCGTTTCGTTCCCCCAAACCAGTCAATGGCCTGCACTTGAATTTGAATATAACGGAGAAAAAGTCAGAAGACCCAATTTAATTCTGTTGTAAAATTGAAAAATTGACGGTGATTACATGAGATTGGATTTATTTTTAAAGAAGTGTCGCATCATCAAAAGAAGAACTGTTGCCGCACAGATGGCAAAAAGTAACAGGATAAAAAAGGACGGCAGAGAATTGAAACCCGGGTATGATGTGAAAGTAGATGATGAACTAGAAATCGTTTTTGGTAATCGTGTTTTAAGAATCAAAGTAACGGATACAACAAATTATCCACAATACGAAATCATCAACGAAATAAAACTTTAAAGGTGGTATGATGGAAGAATTCAAAGGTTTTGGCGCCTTTATCGCTATGGGAACAAATCTGGGCAATAAGCAAGAAAACCTGAAAACCGCGTTAAGCAAAATAGAAGAAAAGGCCAACAAAGTTGTTTTAAAGTCATACATTTATGAAACAAAACCCTATGGAGTAAAAGAACAGCCTGATTTTTACAATGCGGTAATTGGTATCCTCACCCCCTATAAACCTTTGGCTTTACTGAATGTCTTAAAAACTATTGAACAAGAAATGGGGCGACAAAAAGCAGAAAAATGGGGGCCAAGAATCATTGACCTGGATATCATTTTATACGGGGATGTTATTCTTGATGATGAAAGATTGACAATTCCCCATCCGGATTTTAGAAACCGGGACTTTGTTCTTCGCCCACTCAAGGAAATCGCAAGAATGATCCTGGACCCCGTCAGCGAAAAAACCATAGGTGAACTTTATGAGGAACTTGAAAA
>CAZRYM010000065.1:0-11005 GCA_964604305.1 uncultured Thermotogaceae bacterium
AAGACTTTGATTGGCAGAATGGTTTCTTTTGATGTGGCTTCCAGCTTTTTGTCTCCTATTCCCAGCATCTTTGCCACATTGGGGCCATGAATATCTATATCTATGAGCCCGACCTTAAAACCTTCCTCCGCTAAAGTGGTGGCAAGGTTTACCGAAACAGTACTCTTACCCACACCACCTTTACCGCTTAAAACCATTATCTTGTGTTTGATGTTATTGTGCATATTTCCTCCTCTTCAACTATTATATAATTCATGTATGATCTATTGTGATTTTTCTTGCGCATTCGATGACTTCTTCCGGAAGTCCCAGCGCCCTGGATATTTCTATTGCCGCCTGAGGAATATCTGTTCCTTCAATGGGTTCCAAACGATGATTGATATATTGATAAATGTTTTCCTCATTTAAAACCACGTCAGCATGCTCTCTTAAAAAACCCGTCTGATACCTTTGTTCACTGTAAGCAAGGGGTCCTGAAAAATGAGTGACAAAAACCGTGAGACTCTGTTTTGATTTAAGATTGTCTACCACGGATGAGGCCAATGCGCCTCCTTCTTTAGGATTTGTCCCGGAACCAAACTCATCGATCAGATTCAGGTGTATGCCTTCCTTAAAGACCGGGCGAATTCTTTTAACTTCCATTGCAAATCCGCTGAGCCCCTCTTCCTCACGTGCCCTAAAGACACAATTGATACTGTCGAACAATGAAGAATTGAATTTCCCCGCAGTAACAGGTAACCCCATGGCAAAAGCCGCGTAAAATTGTCCTATGGTCTTTAATGATGTTGTTTTCCCGCCCATATTGGCACCTACTATGACCGTAACGCCTTGCTTCAGCTCGATTGAAATACGATCGTAAACAAACCCCTTTTTTTCACAAAATCCCATGATATCATGATTAACCCCTGCTTCAACTGCAAGTGCGTTTTCTTCGAGAATACCCGGAAAACAGGCATCATATTCTTCTTTATACTCCAAAAGGGCGATATCCCTATCAAATTCACCCACCGCTTCCATTTGCCTTTTTAAAACATCCGTGTATATCGAAAGGCTCTTCATCAATTCTTTTCGGTATCTAACCTCCTCAGCATCCAACTCGATATTTATTCGCTCGATTTCCAGTGAATAATCGGCATCTTGCTGAGACTTTATCACCTTATAATGGACGGAAAAAGCATTTTCAGAAATGACAAAGCAATTATCTGATTTTCTTAAAGCGTGATTTCGGATGTCTGATCTTTCCAGGAGAAATTCAATTCTGTTTTTCAGGGATAAATCGTAAAGGCGTTCCAGTCTTTTACAAATCTTCTTCATCTCTGCCTTCTCGAGTTCTCTGTATTTGTCCAGTTCTTTTCTTAGTTCCACCGCATAATCCGAATCGATGGAGAAAAAGAACTGACCGGTATCCCTAGGATCCAACAATTTCCAAATAGCAGATTCAAATTCAAGACCGTATAAATCCTTTATCCCATCAGAATCTTCCAAAAGATTTACAAACCTTTTCAAAAAGAAACAGAATTTCTTAAGTTCAAAAAAATCAACCACCGTTGGCAATTGTTGTTTTTCCAGTTTATCCAGGCTATGAGAAATATTTTTAAGCTCAGTCAAACATCTCTTAATTCGTTCCCGCTGAGCATTACGCCAAAGAGGTTCAACAGTACGAAGTCTTTGATAATGCTCTCTCAATGACTGTTCGTCTCCTCTAAAATAAACTCCGGGATCCTTAAACAAAAGTTTTCCATAATGAGATTGTGGAGTGAACCGTTCCAATAAATCTCTTATCTCTAAAAAGGCCATAGCCTCCTTATCCATCAATTTGTGAAGCATCAAGGTTATTCCCTTTCCCATTCAAGGCATGCGTAGGCGTGATGTGCGTGAATGGATTCCTGACTGGTGACGGAGAGGTGAAACCATTTTACAGAACGGTTGTTCATTAATCCAATGGCAAGGTCTCTGGCAACATCTTCAACGAATTTTGGATTATCATATCCTCTTTCAGTGATATATTTCTCATCACTTCTCTTTAACAGAGGAAAGACAGGCGATGATGCCGCTTGCTCTATGTTTTCAACGACCTCTTCTATCCACACCATCTTTGTCATCTTCAGCTTCACCTTCACGTAAGCCCGCTGATTGTGTGCCCCTCTGTCACTAATCGCCTTTGAACAAGGGCAAACGGTCTGCACCGGCACTTTTACCACCAGGATAAAGATGAATTTGTCGTCTTTATCCAAAGTGGAATCAAAGGCACAATCGATGACCATATGACTTTTAATACCCGTTACCGGGGCTCTCTTTTCAATACTATAAGGGAACATCATCTTCATATGTGCCTCATTTGCACGAAGAATTCGTTTCATGTCTCTTAGTATCTCCTGAACGTTTTGAAGTTCCATTCTGTTGGCGTGGGAATGAAGAATTTCGATGAATCGGCTCATATGGGTTCCCCTAAAATTCTCAGGCAAGTTGACATACATATCCACCGTACCGATGGTATGCTGCTCTCCGTATTGTCTGTCCTTTAAAAAAATGGGATAACGAACATCACCCACGCCCACCTTGTTGATGGGGATGTTTCTGTTATCACTTTCATTTTGTATGTCTTTCATCCTGTTATCCTTTGTTTTTAATGGCTATATCGTATCGTTCCAATTTATAATATAACGCACGCAAACTAAGCCCAAGCTCTTTTGCCGTTTTTGCGCGGTTTCCCTGATTTTTAAACAGCGTCTGCTCGATGGTCTCTTTCTCAACTTTAGCTACTACGTCCTTCAATTTTCCCTTAAACAACTTCTTTCCTTCAGACTCTTTCATATTGGGCATGAGAAAATCAAAATGCTCAAGGGTCAATTCCTGAACAAATGGCTGCGCCTTTATCATGGCACGTCCGATGGCATTATCAAGTTCTCGGACATTACCGGGCCATTTATACTGCATGAACAGGCTGAACACCGAATCATTCACCCTTCTGATGTCCCTTCGGTACTCCTGATTAAACTTCTTAACGGCTGTATAGACGAGAGCTTTCAAATCTTCCCTTCTCTCCCTTAACGGGGGAATAAAAATTGGGATGACGTTCAATTTATAATACAGTTCCTCTAAAAATGCATTTTCTTCAACCATTTTCTCCAAATTGGCACTGGTACCCGCTATGATCCTCACGTCCAGAGTCTTTTCCTCAGAATCCCCGTAAGGAGTAAAACGCTTTGTCTGAATGTATTTAAGCAGTTTCAACTGAGTCGATTTATCCAAATAAGAGATCTCATCAATAAAGAGTGTTCCGGTATCAGCTTCTTCCAGATGCCCTATTTGTGTTCTTCCATTTTTTACAGGAGAGCCGAACAACTCAATGGCAATGTTTTTCGAATCGGTAGAACCACATTTTGCCACAATAAGGGGATTATCGGATCGTACACTGCTGTTATGAATGGATTCAGCAAACAATTCCTTTCCCGAACCGCCTTCTCCCCGCAATAAAACCGTCGCATTTGTTCCCGCAACCCTTTTTGCCTGTTCAACGGCTATCCGCATCTTATCACTGTAGTGAACGATGTCCTGAAAAGTTGAATCCGAATTCGACCTTCTGAGAACAGAACGTGCATCTGCCAGTTCCTCCATCAGCTTGGAAATCTCTGTTACATCGTGTATTACACCCACACTGCCCTTGAATTCGTCCTTCACATAAAGGGGTGTCACATCCACTATAACCTCTTTTTTGGTCTTTCCCACGATCATCCGACGACCCAAAACGGGTTTTTTAGTCTTGACAACCAGCATATGTTTGCTTTCATCCTTATCGGCAATATCGATGGTAGCCGGCTTACCTTCAACTTCCTCTGCAGATAATCCTGTGATACGTGTATATTCGGAATTGACCATTACGATTTTTCCGTTCTCATCTGCAACCGAGATGGCATCTCTGGTAGAATTGATGATCGCCTTAAGTGTCTTCTCCAATTGTTTTAAATCCGTTACTTCCTCCGCCATCTTCTGAATATGGGTGACATCTCTGAAAATGGCTGCCACGCCGATGATGTTTCCGCCCACATCGAACAGCGGCACACGAGAAGTGACGATAGTGGTATTTTTTAACAGATGAATCCGATCGTATTCAGGAATAGCCGTTTGCAAAACAATGTGCAGCCTGGTATTGGGAATTGCGTTTTTTACATCCTTGTCTATTACCTGATCTTCTTGCAGTTCCAGGATATCCAGTGCTGCCTTGTTGATGAAAACCACGTTTTTATTTGAATTGATGATGATGACACCCTCTTTTATTGAATAGAGAACGCGCCTGATCATCTCATCAATTATCGATTTAGCCATCTCTTTTCACCTCTTCGAAAAGCCTTATCCATTGGTCCGGAGAAATTTCCTCCGCTCTGACTGAACAACCCAACCCTATTCTCGAAGCGTAAGTCATGATATCAAAATCGTAATTGTTTTTTAGTTTCTTCCTTCTCATCCTGAAGCCTTGCCTGACGAAATCAAAAAACTCATCAGGATTTTCACCCAACGGCTTTTCCTTTTTAGGATATAGTCTGATGACTGTGGAATCAACCTTAGGTTGGGGGTTGAAGTTCTTTGGAGAGAGGGTAAATGCCGATTTGACTTTAAAATGATACTGTATGAAAACCGAAAGCGAACCAAATGATTTGTTTCCGGGTTCGGAGATCATTCTCTGTGCCACCTCTTTTTGAAGCATAAAAACGCAAACCTTTATGGATGAAAAATCCGTTAAGACCTTCTTGATAATTGCAGTGGCTTTATTATAGGGGAGATTGGAAACTACTGCTACTTCTCTGTCCGATAATTCCAGGGGAATTTCCGTTTTTAAAAAGTCCCCCATGTACAAATAAAATGATGAGTAATCCATAAATTTCTCTATAAGCGGGTTTTCAAGGCGGCGGTCAATCTCAAAGGCGTGAACTTCAAAACCTTTCTTTAGAAGTGTTTCAGTAACGGCTCCGGAACCCGGGCCAATTTCCACACATACAAGCTCTTCATCAGGTATCAGATCCACGATTCGCCGAACTACAGACTGATTTTTAAGAAAATTTTGTCCCAATGATTTTTTCAATTTCATATCGCTGCTTTTCACCTTTTCATGCGCCGTAACAAACTCATCCCCTATCCTTTTTAGTGTTCATAACAATTATAACATAGAAAATTTTCCCGGCATAAGTAAGAGGAGACAAAAGTAAGAGGGGACAGGTACGATGATTAAGGAATTTGTTCCTCAAATTCCGTGTATCAGCGTCCCTGTCCCCTCGTGATCTCATAGGCGGTTGGAGTTTTTCCCGCAGGGAAAACACTCCAAGGTCATTATTTTTTATGACCATCCATGGTCCGCCCCTACATTTTCTATTTCGCCTTCGCCTGATTGGCAACTGCCTTTGTGGCCTTTGCAATCTCGTCGGGATCACCCAAATAATAATGCTTGATCGGCTTTAAATCTTCATCAAGTTCATAAACCAACGGAATACCGGTTGGGATATTCAATCCGCTAATCTCGTCATCACTGATTTTGTCCAAATATTTAACGATGGCTCTCAAACTGTTTCCGTGAGCGGCTACCATCACCTTTTTCCCCGTTTTTATCATGGGTACGATGGTTTCCTTCCAATATGGCAGGCATCTCTCCAAGGTGTCTTTCAGGCATTCCGTCTTTGGTAACTGATCCTCTGTGAGATCAGAGTATTTTCTCTCATTACCCGGATAACGTTTATCAGAAACGTCAAGTTCCGGTGGTGGAATGTCATAACTTCTTCTCCATTTATGAACAGTTTCCTGGCCTAATTTTTTAGATGTTTCAGCTTTGTTGAGGCCTTGAAGGTCCCCATAATGTCTTTCATTGAGTCGCCATGATTTGTAAACCGGAATCCAAAGTTCATCAAGCTCTTCAAGTGTGATATTCAGCGTCTTAATGGCTCGTTTCAATACAGAGGTATAGGCCACATCAAACTGATAGCCTTCGTCTTTGAGGATCTGCCCCGCTTTGTGTGCTTCTTCAACACCCTTTTCGGATAGATCAACATCCGTCCATCCGGTAAAATAATTCTCTTTGTTCCAGACACTTTCTCCGTGTCTTAAAAAGACTATTTTGTACATTGATACTCCTCCCTTTTATTTATTCAGTCGTAATGATCGTCATTTGAACTGTTTTGCCTTCTATCTCATCCGTTTTCAGGTTCATGATCAACCGGTCTCCCCGAATTGTTCTGCGGTTATCGGGATCGATCACGTAAACCTCATCAATTAAAATTAGGATTTGACTTTCCTCATCATATTCAAAGGCCTTACTCTCGGCTTTTAAATTGCCTCGGGTAATCAAAACCTTTTCAGACTCATTTACGCTACCCGAATACGTTCTTGAATCCTGATCAATGTTTAAGGTATCACAATCGATTGTAATATCGGCAACCTCATCATCCTGCTTAATCCTGGCAAAAACATCTTTTGTAAGGGTGCCCTGATTAGTGTCTAAATCAAATGTCATTTCAGTAGACGTTGCCTGACCTTTTTCAAACTCAATGAATACGCCTTGAGTGGCCTCTATAGTCTCTTGTCGGCCATCGACTTTGATTATGTCAAAACGATCCGAGATCAATGTGATATCATTGGTTACGATTTCAGAGGGTCCTCTAAACTCATCTTTATCTTCATAGCTTCTGAAATCCTCACTTTTCATCTGGAAGGTTTCTTTTTCCCCATCCTGTTCGTTAACCTTTGTTAAACGAATTTTCTTACCTTCCAGGGTGTCATCATCCAGACCCAACTGGATTTCCGAACCCCAAATTCTCTGTTCGTTATTCAGATCGTCAATGTAAGCCTCTTCACTTAGTAATACCTTCTGATCGGCTGAAGAATAGGAAAAATATTTGGATTCCGCATAAAGCGAACCTCTCGTAAGGGTTATTTTGCCGGTTTCTTCAGCATGGCCATCGTATAACTTATTCTTCCCGTCTATCTCAAGCACATCACATTTAATGTTAACCGGTGTCGCATTTTCTTCCGGTATGATAACCGCATCGACATTCCCTTTCAGGGTGCCGGTTTCTTCTTCAAGATCGTAATCTAACTCGTTGCTGGTGGCCTTTCCCGTTTCGAATTCCATGTAGGATCGCTCTTTTGTAAGGACGCGTTTTTCTTTTCCGTCTTCTTTGTAAACGGTAAATTCAGGAGAAGTCAACCTGAAATCGCCACGTTTGATGGTTGAAGGACCATAAAATTCGGTTCTTTCATCAAACATCTTGAAATCGTCAGAATCTATTTCAAAGGCCTCATCTTCATCGGCATCTTTATTTTTAATCGAAACGCCTTTACCCTCTATCGAATCATCCTCCATGGTGATTCTGATCAGATCTCCTGTAATTTCTCTGTTGTTGTCTACATCGTCTACAAAAACATCTCCGTAAAGGATGAGTATATCCTCTTTTTCAAAGTATTCAAAAGTAGTGCTGTTTGCCTTCATATTGCCCTTTATAAGATCAACAGGTTCCTCTTCATCATTCATTCGCCCGGAGAATAATCCCGTTTCGTTGTCTATGTCCAGGATATCACAGAATATTTCTACGGCATCAGAATCCTCTTTGCTTTTAATGTACGCCTCTACATCCCCGGTCATCTGACCCTTTTCATCTATCAGGTCATAATCCAACGTCAGAGAAGTTGCCTTACCCGTTGCAAATTCCAAGTAGACACCCTCTTCAGCAACGATTCGTCTTTCACGCCCATCCTGGCGAGAAATGGTAAAGGTATCGCCTTTAAGAAAAAAATCTCCCTTTTCTATCTCGGAATCTTTATAAAATTCGATACGATCATCAAACATCTTATAATGCTCTGTTTTTATATAAAGGGTCTCTTCTTCGGCAAAAATCGTTATCGCCAAAAAACACAAGATGATGATAAAAGAACCTCTTAAAAGTCTTTTTATATTCACAATCTACGTCCTCCAAAAATAGAGAAATCCTGTTATTTCATAAATCTCAATATATCAAAATAGGTGATATAAACCGCAAGAGCCATGATAAAGAAAAATCCCGCTGCATGAATATACCCTTCGATGACCGGATTGATCTTTCGTCTGGATATCATCTCGATCAAGTTAAACACGATTCTCCCCCCATCCAATGCGGGGAGGGGTATGAGATTCAGTATGCCCAGATTTAATGTAATCAAGGCAAAAATTAATACAAGGGATTCAAATCCTGCTCTCGTAGCTTGCCCGATTACATTTACGATTCCAACCGGTCCGGAAAATTCGGATATATTCTGCTCGCCTGTAAAGATATTGCCGATGATCATCCCCATTCGCCTGAGGAGGTTATTAGACCACTGAAATCCCCATGATACAGCCACAAAAGGATTTGCCGTTTGTCTGTTCTCCACAGGTGATATGAAAAAGCTGTTACCCAGAGAGTTGATAAATACCTCAGAAGGCATTTCCAGAGTCGTCTTTTCGCCGTTTCTCAGCACCTGAACGCTGATGGTGTTGAGATTCTTCATAGTTGCCATTTCCAATATTCTCGAATCCCTGATGCTCAAATAATGATAAGGCGTTTGACTGTCAACCGGAAAATCCATAAACCTGAGGATGGTAAACAAGTCATTACCCTTCTCAATGGGATTATCGTTGATCTTTAAAATCTCATCTCCGTCTTTAAAGGGAGGCTCTGCACTTTTTAACGTTTTGGAAAGCATCTCATACTCTATACCGATCACCTTGCGTTCTTTGATCAGCTGATAGCCGGAAAGAATTCCTTTGATTTGTTCACCCGATTCGGTTTGAATTACAATCTCCTCACCGGTGTAATCGGATAAATTAATTTCTTCCATTGAGCTGCCGTTTACACTCTCCACTCGATTTAAAGATAAACCATCGGGTAGGGAATCACTTTTCAGGATGATTTCATATTGGGCGGAAAAAACCTTTGGAGTGACGGTTATCTCCTGACGGGTATCACCGCGGGTAACTGTCAAATCAACACTCTGAGAGTTCTTAATCGTTGTCGAGAGCTCATCGGTATCAAACAGTATTTTCCCATTCAAGAGGGTAATAATGTCATCATCTCTCAATCCGGCCTCCTGTGCGGGAGAAAACGGATCTACCTTTGCAATTCCCACTTGTGGTATTCCCCAGAAAAGGGCTACCACTGACAACAACACGTAACCTGCCAATATGGAAAAGGCCGGGCCTGCCAGGGCTATCACAAATCTTTGCCAGGCGGGCTTTGAGTAATAAAAACCCCTTCTTTTCTCATCACTGACAGATTCATCTATCTCTGTGGGATCTTCACCGTCCATTCTGACGTATCCTCCCAAAGGAATCATGTTTATCTTAAAATCCATCCCCGTTGCCATCTTTTTTTTATACAAAGCCGGGCCAAAACCTATCCCAAAAACCAATATCTTCACTTTGAACAACCTGGCAAACAGGAAATGCCCTAACTCGTGAATAACAACTATAGCGGTAAATATTAACAAAAAGCTGATTATTGTCAGTATCATTTACTCCTCACTCTTTTTCTCGGATTCATACGGTATATGAACGTAAATATGCTGGCCTACTGTCAAATACATATCCAGCAGATCGGGATTAAAGGCCTTGATCGATTCGGGTGTAATTCCCAACTTTGCAGCAATACCATTAATCGTATCTCCCTTTTGAATCGTATAGGTGTAGAGATACGGTTGAGCCGTCACTTTCCACGAAGGCTCCAAATGAGGATTTCCTGCATTTAGCGCCCAAAAAACGTAATAAAGCGGGGACAAATCCAATTCCTTAATAAACGGGAAGTTTTCTTTGACAATTTCCTTAGGTCCAAAAACAAGCATCTTTTGCGGTTTGGTGAATGTCTTCATAATAAGCCTGTCTTGAGTCACCTTGGAAATGTCTAAATAATATTTGACACCGTACAGTGAATAGTAAATACCTTCTTCACTGATCTTCGTTTGAAAACCGTCATAATTAATCAATGCCGCTGATCGCAACAATAATTTACGTATATTTGAATTTTCAAGATGAACGATTCCAAAAATGTAGTCTTTGAATATGGTGATTGCCTCCTGAGTCGTTAAGCTTTCCGGAAGAGGAGGATTGTAGTAAAACATCAAATCCGATGCAGCATCCTTTTGTGCCATCAGACCGATTTGTGAGTAGAAGGGTATCTCCATTAATTGCGTCATTTGATGCGGGTCTATCACGTATTCTTTGTTCAACCAATCCGTGTATTTTTCCTTTGTCTCCTCAAACACGGGATAAAGATTCGCAGATCTGTTCAGGTTCACTTCCGTTAAAAGGGGACCGAATTCAATGTCAACCCTGTATACAGCGGTATCACGAGGTATGACAAATGTTTTGCTCCTGATCTCCTGAGGCACAATTTTCAATTCGGGATTATCCATGATAATGATGATGGAATCAAGGGAGAAGAGGTTGACTTTTGTTTTGACATTCTCATACCAGTCTGAGGGAATCTGAGTGATATTAAAAATCCCGATATCGATACCTGCAAAACTGAGTTGCAAAAAGGAATCGAACCCCGATTGATTGGAGTCACTGACCACAATGGGAATATGGCCCTTCAAATCTTTAATTAACTCAGCACCTGTCTCATTTCGGGGAGGTGCCACACATTTTGTGTTTAATTCTTCAAGAATTGTCTTAACAGGACTGTCCAACTGGGTCTGGGAAAAGATATTCAACGTGCTGGAATTGCCCAAGCCCCCCGTACAAATCAGCAATGGGTCAGACTTGATCCCAGTGGTCTCCATAAATTCCATAACTGCATTGGCATTATCAAGAAAGTCATCCTTTATATCTAAAGTCATGATATAAAAAGCTATAGAAAAAGAAGAGCAGGTAAAAATACTTATAAACATGAAGATAATTATAGCGCGTTTACTCAATTTGATCCCCCCGTTTTTCTTATTATTTCACTCTATTATAACACGCAAACAAAAATGTTTAGATAAAAAGTAAGAGGGGACAGGTACGTTGATT
>CAZRYM010000066.1:0-10917 GCA_964604305.1 uncultured Thermotogaceae bacterium
GATATGGAATGTTTATCTCATTATCGTTAAAGACTTTGAAGACCTTTTCATTCATATCAAAATTCACATTCCAATAATCACTGGCTTTTGTCCAAAGCCTTACTGAGAAATTGACCGAGCTGTCTGCCAGTTCGGACATAAGGATTTGAGGAGCGGGTTCTTGAAGTATTCTCTCATCAGATTCGATGATTTCTTTTAGCAATCCTTTGACCTTTTCCATATCTGATTCATAGCCAACTCCAAAAACCAGGTTTAAACGTCTGGTTTCTTCTCTTGAATAATTGGTAATAACAGAAGTTACGACTGTTCCGTTTGGTATGATAATGTGCTTGTTATCGGGAGTTTTTAATACGGTGGTCATGATCTGTATTTCCATAACCGTTCCCGAAGCACCTGATGTTTCAACATAATCACCGACTTTAAACGGTTTAAAGAAAAGGATCATCACACCGGCAGCAAAATTTCCGAGACTGTCTTTTAAGGCAAAACCAACAGCAACTGCCAAACCACCGAGAATCGCAAAGAACGGGGTCATGTCCACTCCAACCATGCTTAATGTTGTGATGATCAGGATCATCTTTAAAAGAAAATCAGCTAATGTTCTTAAAAAACCAACAAGAGATATTTCGATTTTTGATTTTTCAAGAATTTTCACAAGAATTTTCAGAACAATTTTTATTAACCACCAACCAATTATAAAGGTGATGATTGCGCCCAAAATACTCCATCCGTATACCTGTAGAAAATTCATTGCTACATTCATAATATTCCCCCTTTTTGATAATGATATCTTAATTATACTCCTTTATGGTCAATATTATTAAACGGTAAATTTTCACACATTGCGCTTTAACACTTTAAAGATGTTTGCTAAATCACCGGCAACTTTTGTGAGGTTTATACTAAGATCAACAGAGCAACATTAACCATACCAAATCCAAGAATTATTCTGTGAGAAATACATATATTCAATTTGCATTTGGAATTGTTCAATCAATTTTAAAGACATAAAAAAATAATAAAACTAAATTTTTTTTCATATTTAACAATGAAACCTTACTTTGGTCACTTTTAAAGCAAATATTTTAGGTTTTATTTATCGAAATAAACTTCTTAATCCTACTTCAGCAGTTAAATAATATTATTAAGTTCATTAAAGAGTTTCTATTTTAAATTTATATCAGGTCATTTTGCTGATTAAATCATACACAATCAAATACTTTTATGTTATAGTTCAAATTGTTTTACGTCTTATTCTATGTTATATTATTTTATGATTCATACACAAGAGATTATAACTAATTAATAAACAGAATTGGAGGTGTAATTAATGGCAAGGCGAAAGACGAAAAAATTAACCCCTGCTTTGGAGGACTATTTAAAGGTTATATTTGAGATTACCCAAAATGAACCGGTAGCAAGAGTGAAAGATATTGCAAAGTTTTTAAATGTCAGTCTTCCCAGTGTCACAAATGCAATGAAAAGACTGAAGGAACTGGGCTTTGTAAATTACGAAAAATATGGTTTAATTCTATTGAGCGAAAAAGGGCTTAAAAGAGCACAATCCCTGGAAAGAGTACATTCTGTTCTTGAAAAATTCTTTGTTGAACTCGTTGGAGTACCCGAAGAAGCTTCAGATAACCTTTCATGCAGAATGGAACATTTTTTTGATGAAGATTCAGAGGAAAGAACTGAAAAACTCATTGATCTACTAATAGCGGTAAAAGAAAAGGGAGAACAAGCTTGTCCCAAATTAGTTGAATTTTTACAAGAAAAGGAGGAATAGCTTTGGATACAGCTTTAGTCACAGGCGGCGCCGGCTTTATAGGTTCTTATATAGTTGATAGCCTACTTCTAAGGGGTTTAAATGTCATTGTAATTGATAATCTTTCTACCGGCCAGAAAGAAAATTTATTGCATAAAGACGTGGTATTTATTGAAGATGACGTTTCAAACAGAGGGATGGTAAAGCACGTTTTTGAATTGCATAAACCTCGCTATGTTTTTCATTTGGCAGCACAAATAAGTGTTTCAAAATCAGTTCGAGAACCGATTTTTGATGCCCAATCCAATATTATGGGTTCTTTAAATCTCTTGGAAGCTGCCAAGGAATATAAATCAGAAAAAGTAATTTTCTCCTCTACCGGAGGTGCCATGTATGGTGATGATCCTATAAGCATCCCCACCACGGAAAGCTCACCGGAAAAACCCGCTACACCTTATGGTGTTGCAAAATTGGCGGTAGAACGTTATTTGGATTTTTATTACCAAGTATATGGATTACATTATACGACGCTCAGATATGCCAACGTATATGGTCCAAGGCAAAATCCCTATGGTGAAGCTGGCGTTGTGGCTATTTTTACAGAAAATATGATAAAAAACAACCCAATTACCATAAACGGTGATGGTCGTTACATTCGAGATTATGTCTATGTGGAAGATGTGGCAAATGCCAATATGCTTGCTATGGAAAATGGAAGAGAAGATGTATATAACATCGGTACAGGAACCGGCACCGATGTAGTTGAATTATTTCAACTCACTAAACGAATCAATCAATATTCTTCAGAAGCCCATCATGGACCCGAAAGACCCGGTGATCTAAGAAAAAGCATCTTGAATGCAGAAAAAGCCGAAAAAGTTTTGAATTGGAAACCTCATTTTTCTTTACAACAGGGTTTAATACAGACGCATGACTATTTTGCATCAAAATTGGGTTTATAAGGCGTGAATAGAATTGAATTCGAATGTTTTATGGAACACGGAAGAAAAAAACGAGCCTTTATCTCAATTACTAAGGCCAAAAAACCTGGATGAAATTAAAGGCCAACATCATATTTTGTCTGAAGATACCATTTTAAAAAAATCTATAGAAAACGATAATCTATTTTCATCCATTTTTTTCGGTCCTCCCGGTTCCGGGAAGACTTCTGTGGGCAAGATTATAGGCCAATTTACTAAAAATGAATTCATCAATTTTTCTGCGGCTAAATTTCCAATGTCTAAATTAAAGCCTTTACTTGAAAAGGCATCAGAACGTTTTGAAAAATTCAATAAAAGCACCATCCTGTTTGTGGACGAAATTCATCGTTTTAATAAGTTACAGCAGGACGTTCTTTTACCCTATATCGAATCCGGTGAAATCATATTGATAGGTGCTACCACTGAAAATCCCAGCTTTGAATTAAATCCCGCCCTCTTATCACGTTGCAAGATTTTTATTTTTAAACAACTTGATCCTGATTCTTTACGTCCAATTTTAGAAACCGCTATCAAAAAAATCAATTCCAGAAATGAAAAACCGCTATTTCTGGAAGATGAAACAAAATCAATTCTCGTCGACTGGTCAGCGGGGGATGCCAGAACGCTCATCAACTATTTGGAGATAATCGAAAACTATGCCGCAGCCAAAGATGATTACAACATAACCGAAGCAAAGACTCAAAAGATTCTGAATCGTTCTTACGCAAAATACTCTAAGAAAGGTGAAGAGCATTACAATTTTATTTCTGCCTTTATAAAAAGCATGAGAGGCTCTGATCCTGATGCGGCAATATATTATCTTTGCTGCATGCTTGAAGCCGGTGAAGATCCCATTTTTGTGGCAAGGAGGATCATACGGTTTGCCAGCGAAGATATAGGCCTTGCTGATCCTAACGCCATGTCCGTTGCAGTTTCCTGTTTTCAGGCTGTAAAATATATTGGGATGCCCGAATGCACAACCTCTTTGACACAAGCCTGTGTCTATATGTCGGTGTCTCCTAAAAGTAACAGGCTTTACTTGGCATATAAAAAGGCTGAGGATGATGTCATTCGGCATCCGGACAGACCTGTACCCCTTAAATTGAGAAATGCGGTAACAAAATTTATGAAGCATTCCGGTTATGGAAAAGATTATCGATATGCCCATGACGAACCGGGTTCTTTCATTCTGGAAAGTTATCTGCCTGAAGATCTTGAGAATGTCATTTTCTACAGACCTTCTTCAGCGGGAAGAGAACAAAAAGTTAAAGAGCGTTTGGAAAAGCTCTGGAAAAGAACTTACGAAGATAGGCACGATGAATGAACATCCGCTAAAAACCATTGCAGCCTCTTTCCCGGACAAACCGGGGGTCTATATATTTGAAAAAAAAGGAAAGGCAATTTATATAGGAAAGGCAAAAAGTCTTAAAAAAAGAATTATGAGTTACTTTCGCACAAATTTTACCAACGAATATACTGAACGAGATAAAATCTTGGGGATACAAAAAGAAGCTGATCACCTGAGATTTTTAATTGTAGAATCGGAAAAATCTGCCTTGTTACTTGAATCAAACCTTATTTACGAATACAAACCAAAGTTTAATACCTTTCTGAAGGATAACCGTTTTTATCCTTATTTGCATATCACAGAAGAAAAATATCCCAGAATGAGTTTAGTAAGAAATAAGATTGGAAAAGGGAAGTTTTACGGTCCATTTACCAGTGCAAAGATGCTCAGACAGATAATGGAGATCATATACCGCACCTATGGTATCAGACCTTGTGATTACGATTTGAAGAAGATTAAGAAACCTTGTTTGGAATATCAACTGGGAAGGTGCAGCGCACCATGTACTGAGATCAACGAGAAAGAGTATTCAAAGAGGCTTGAAAAGGTAGAGGCATTTTTGGAAGGAGATATTGTTTCACTAAAAAGGATGCTGGAGGAGAGGATGATGTTCCTTTCCAAAAACATGATGTTCGAAAAAGCTGCTTCTGTTAGAGATCTCATTGGTGAAATCGACAATATCTTCCAACCTCAATACATCGTATTAGCAGATAATCTAAATCGTGATTTTTTTGCCATCGATATTTTGGAAGGTAAAGCAACAATGATTCGATTAAAAAAAGGAGCCATATTTGCCGCTATTACTCAGGATATTGATGAGAAAATTTCATTTGAGGAATTCTTCTCACAATTCTATTTCGGAAAGAAAAACGACATTCCCTCTAGAATCATCGCGTCTTTTTCCAAAAGGCAATCTAAAAGGTTAAAAGAATTATTGGGAACTGCATATTTCGGTCCCCCTGAAACAACTGCAGAAGAAGAGTTGATGAAGCTTGCAAAAAGGAATCTGGAAAAGGAGCTTCAGAGCAGAAAATTGAGTATGGAATCACTTAAACAACTAAAAACCAATCTGGGTCTTAAAAAGTTGCCAAAGATTATAGAAGGTATTGATATCGCACATACTGGAGGACTTTATACGGTTGCTTCAGTAGTTTCTTTTCTAAACGGAAAACCTGATAAATCTAAGTATAGACGTTACAGAATAACAACTTTAGATGAACCGGATGATTTTGAATCCATGCGTATCGTTATAAGACGTCGTTTCAAAAAACATTCACTTCCCGATTTGCTTTTAATAGATGGTGGTGTCGGTCAGGTTAGTGCTGTCAAAGGGGTTTTGGAGAATGAACTGGAAATCATGGAATATGATATGATTGGACTGGCAAAGGCTGAGGAAACAATCGTTTTCCCAGACAAAAGGGGTGAGTTAAAGTTAAAACACGATAGTCCGTCTTTAAGAGTTCTCATGGCAGTTAGAGACGAAGCTCACCGGTTTGCCAATACTTTCCATTCACAGTTAAGGGATAAAAGAATGGGACGCTCCATTCTCGAAGCTATTCCGGGAGTGGGACCAAAGCGGAAAATGAAATTGCTTAAGAAATTCGGAAGCGTTAAAAAGATTAAAGAATCAAGTATTCAAGAAATACAGGATGTGGTTAAAAATCAAGATCTTGCCCGGGAAATAAAAGAATACCTGGAGCAAAACATGTAATGTGATCGGGAGGATGGATATGAAGTACAATTTTGACGAACAAATTGACAGAAGGGGCACAACAAGCATTAAATGGGATTATTTGACAGAAATCTTCGGTAGTGATGATTTAACATCCATGTGGGTTGCAGATATGGATTTCAAATCACCTCAACCGGTTATCGACGCGATTGTTGATCGTGCAAAACATGGCGTCTACGGCTATACCGGAAAGGATGAACATTTCTTCAAAGCCGTCATAGCCTGGATGAACGAAGTACATTCAGTGAAAACCAGAAAAGAATGGTATATTCCTACACCAGGCGTGCTTGCCGGAATATCTGCTGCAATTAACTCATTTACTCAGCCGGGCGATGAAATCATCGTTCAGACCCCTGTTTATTATCCGTTTTTCAGCTCCATCGAAAATAATGGAAGGATTTTGATTAAAAACCCGTTGAAACTTGATGGTATCCATTATCAAATGGATTTGGAGGATTTCGAAAATAAAATCAGTGATAAGACAACGATGTTTATTATGTCAAATCCTCACAATCCTGTGGGAAGGGTTTGGGAAGAAGAAAGCCTTAAAAAGATTGGTGCCATTTGCAAAAAAAATGGTGTTTTTATCATCTCTGATGAGATTCACGCCGACCTGGTTTTTAACAATCATCGGCATCATTCTTTGTTAAAATTTGACGATTTTCACTCGAATTCTATGGTATTTATTGCACCATCCAAAACTTTCAATTTGGCTGGTCTTTCAAGCGCTTCAGCTATCATACCGGATGAAATAATTCGAAAACGATTTAAAAACAAGATTGATACATGGCATATCGGTGGATTAAACCTCTTTGGGGTCATTGGATTTCAAAAAGCTTACGAATATGGAAAAGAATGGTATGAACAGATGTTGGATTATGTCTGGGCAAATTATCAATACATGTGCGATTTTGTCGAGAAACGTATTCCACAGCTCAAGGTCTTTCCTCTGGAAGGTACTTATCTGGCATGGGTTGATTTTAGAGGTCTAAAAATACCCCACGAAAAGATCAATGAATTATGTCTGGATAAGGCCAAGATCGCACTTGATGAAGGAACTATGTTTGGATATGAAGGCAGCGGTTTCCAACGTTTCAACATCGCCTGCCCTCGTTCCATCTTAAAAGAAGCCTTGGAAAAACTCCAGGTAGAAGTTAAAAAGTTAGCGTAATAAAATTCTCTAAATAGTCGTCTAATAATCAAATATACTATAAGGGGGAACTAAAATGATAGAAAAGAAAATGCAAGATGAAATCAACAAACAGATTAATGAAGAATTATTTGCTGCTTATCTTTATCAATCAATGGCTGCTTATTTTGCAGATTTAAATTTGAATGGATTTGTCAATTGGATGGATCAACAAGTTCAAGAAGAATTGGTCCATGCCAGAAAATTTTACGATTATCTCATTGAACGTGGAGGCAGAGTTGAATTGGAATCCCTCGAAAAACCTCAGAAAGAGTGGGATTCACCATTGGCAGCATTTGAAGCAGCCTATGGCCACGAACAACATGTGACAAAACGAATCAATCATATGATGGACATTGCCGAAGAATTAAAAGACAGGGCAACCATATCCATGTTACAGTGGTTTATAGACGAACAGGTAGAGGAAGAGGCAAGCACCGATGAATACGTTCAAATGCTAAAGATGATTGGAAAAGACAATCGTGGTATATTTATGGTGGACAGAGAACTGGCAAAAAGACCTACAGCAACAAATAATCAAGAATAATAGACGCACAACTTCTTAAAATAGATGATAAGATTAAGGCGGACTTTAAGGTCCGCCTTTTTTTATGACTTGATTTTCTTTTTTGTCCACTTTCCCTGATCAAATACATCTATATGATTAAAACCGATTTCCTTCAATCGCTTGATCCCCATGTTGATATTTTTACCCACTCTATCTGGCGTATGGGCATCAGAGCCGATGGTAATCACATCGCCCCCACAGTTCTTGTATAGTTGAAGGATATCCCAATCCGGATTCGGTTCTCCGTACATGGAAACGGCGGCCATATTCAATTCAATTCCCTTTCCCCTGTCAATGAGTTTTTTGAAAAGACCTTTTATTTTTTCATAAAGATCTTTGGTAAACTTTCTGTTCTTTTCATCATATCTTCTGGGAAAATCAATATGCCCGATGACATTAAAGTCTTCAACTTGTGTGATGATTTTATCAAAATCATCCAAGTATTTGTCATATCTTATTTGTCCGTTTTCCCTTGTAAAATCACAATGATAAGATAAAATAACAAAATCAAAATCACTTAAATTAACCGTTTGGGGAGTTTTCCCATCCCAACTGTATTCAAGGCCCGCAGGAAGTCCGAATTTCGCCATGGTTTGTATGTATTCCCGGGTGTTAACAATGGTATCACCTTTTGCAAACTCAGTTTGCATATCATCCACGTGATCCGTTATGATTAAGTGTTCAATCCCCATTTTCTTTGATTGTTCAACAATGTCTTCTATCCGGGATTGTGAGTCACCGGAAAAGAATGAATGTACATGATAATCCTGCATGTTTCTCCTTTCTGATCATTTAACCGGATGTTCTTCAAAAAATTTTAAAATTACTTCCTTCATTTCATCAAGTCCTTCTTTCGTCACAGAAGAAATGAAAGTGTAATCGGGATGAGAATATTGGAGCAATTCTCTTTCTTCAGCATTTAAAAGATCAATCTTGTTCAGTACGGTCATTTTCGGAATATCCATGGCATCTATACTTTTCAATACCACATCGGCAGCGGACATTTTTTCCTTCCAGTTGGAATCTGAGCAATCAATTACATGGATAATCAGGTCGCTGAATGTAATTTCTTCCAATGTGGCTTTGAAGGATTCAATAATATTGTGTGGTAATTTTCTTATAAACCCCACAGTGTCATTAAAGATGGCCTGTTTTCCATTTCCCAAATAGACCATTCTTGAAACCGGGCTTAATGTTGCAAACAACTCATCTTTAGGTTTAATGTTTAAGTCTTTTGAAAGTTGTTTCAACAAAGTGGTTTTTCCTGAATTGGTGTATCCAATAATTGAACACACAGAGATATTTCTGTTTACACGCCTTTGCCTCATCGTCTGCCGCTGTTTCTTAACTTTGGTTAATCTCTTTTTTAAAAGAGTTATCCTCTGTCTGATGGTTCTTCTGGAAACTTCCAATTGAGTTTCTCCAGGACCTCTTGTCCCTATACCTCCCCCAAGCCTTGACAATTCTTTCCCCATTCCAAGAATTCTGGGAAGCAAATATTCTAACTGGGCCAATTCAATCTGTAATTTACCCTCTTTTGTCGTTGCGTGCCGGGCAAATATATCCAAAATCAACTGTATTCGATCAATCACTCGACAATCAAGAACAGCTTCAATATTCCTTAATTGGGTTGGACTTAATTTGTTATCAAAAACCGCTAAATCAATTTCTTCTTCATTGACAATTGCCTTGATTTCATTCAGTTTGCCTTTTCCCACAACTGTTGATGCATTAAGGCTTTCTCTAAACTGATGAACCGTTTTAACAACCACTCCACCCGCTGTTTCAACTAATCTTTTAAGTTCTTCCAGCATTTCCTCAACTTCTGCTAACGGTTGTCCTTTCAGACCGGCGTTAACAAGTAAAACTTTTTCCATAAATCACCCACTAACAGCAATTAGAGCTGTTCGGATTATTTGTTTCATCTTTTTTTAACATTTCTACGTTGGAATTGATGTTCAAAGTGCAAGTATCATTCCTTTTTCACCTGCATATGTTGCCATTACCGGTCCCATATCATTTACGATGATTTCGTTTTTATACAGGGTTTTTAAATGAGACTCAAACCGTTTTGCATCTTCTATATTATCCACATGTGTGATACCAATAATCTTGTATTCCTCCGGTTTACTTTCCTTTATGATTTTTGAGATTTCGGCAATAAACCGCTTTCTGCCTCTGACCTTTTTTCTGACATCAACAGAACCATTTATTCCCTCAGCTATTACCTTGATATTAAGAAATTTTGCAATCCCGCCCTGAAGTTTATTTAACCTTCCACCTTTCACTATGTTTTCTACAGTAAATAAAGGGATGATTATTTTGACATTTTTCCTGTATCGTTCAAGCTCAGTCAGAATCTCTTCCTTTTCAGCACCCTCAATTGCCATTCTGGCAGCTTTTAAAACCTGAACTCCGTGAGAGAGAGAGCCGGCTAGAGAATCGAACACGGTAATTCTTTCATCCATCATCTTTGAGGCCATAATGGCGGATTGCCAAGTACCGCTAAGCTTAGAGGAAATGGTTATGCAAAGGGGAGTATGGCCTTCTTTCTCTGTTTTCTGAAATTCTTCCTCAAACTCCAAAGGCGAGGGTTGAGATGTTTTTGGAAGTTCCACAGAATGTCTCATCTTTTCCCAAAATTGCTTAGGGTCAAGGTTTTTCCGTTCTTTGAATTCAGCACCGTCTATATTAACATTCATTGACACCATTCTGATATCAAGTTTTTCAATAAACTCTTCAGGCAGATCGCAAGAACTGTCTGTTATGATTTTAACCAATTCCTCACCTCCTTGCTTTGTGGGTTACTCCTTAAATTGTAAATTCTAAAGGATATACCTAAATGATTATACAACATTTATTCAACTTAATCAAAAAAAATTATTCTTTTTGGAGGTTTTTTTCTTCCATCTTTTCCACATTCTGAATTAAAAATAAGCTGTTTATTCAAAATATTTTTTATAATAAATAATTATTCTTCATAATAAAATTAATATTTTTAATATTTAACTTGACATTATTTATTATGTGTTGTATAATCTACAAGAAAAATAAATTTATTGATTTGGTGGTGAGGTTATGAATATCAACAAGAAAAATTTCTATCTTTATGCCCTGGGGAGGCTTGTGTCCATTATCGGTTCAGGTATACAAATGATCGCCATTCCCTTGTTCATACTTGACTTAACGGGTTCAGGTACGATTATGGGAACTTTTGTTCTAATCTCCAACCTCCCAAGACTCATTTTTGGACCATTTGCCGGTGTATTGGGAGACAGATTTGACAGAAAAAAGATCATGGTATATATGGATTTTGCTCGAGGCGCGATTATCCT
>CAZRYM010000067.1:0-10914 GCA_964604305.1 uncultured Thermotogaceae bacterium
TGAAGCAATTTCCGAAAGAGTTCCATTTGCCGCTTAAAAAGAGGCCTGACCATCAGTAAAACTAATGCAGCTAATGCATAATATAACACAAAGGTTGAAAACCCAAAGATAAACTCATATATCATTCTAAGACTCCTTTTGTTTTATCTCGTTTTTTTGAAAGCTTATCCTTAAGTATATCACTAAATTAAGAGAATACGATATGGAGAAAAGTTAAAATTGAATTATTCTTCAGGGTTCTTAGCAAAAATTCAGAAATTTCTCAATTCTTTCTTCAGCAAATGCATTCGTGCCCCTTCATTTTGCTCAATTGAAACCTCTCCCAAATCAAGATAACCTCGTTTTTCGAACCATTCAAGAGGCCCATTTGGGAAAACAACCTCTTCAGAAGCGATGGTTACTAATTGTGTATAATCTAAATCAAGCAATTCACTCTCAAGTATTTCAAGGGGATAACCTTTATAATCCACGTTTTCACCGGAAAGATATGAACAGGTTAAAAAGGCTATATCTTCCTTTTTTGGGATATTATAAGGAACAGCTAAAGAGGGAACAAACTCAGCTCCCCCCACACATTCACCATCAACATAATGGAGATAGCCCAAGTGTTTTAAACCATATCGTTCCTTAATGTTTTTAATCCAGGTTGATTTTGAAACACAACAGCTTTCACCAAATGATCTTGCACATGGTTGATAGGTATCAAAAACGCTTTTTTCATCAAGGGGTTTAAGGATTCCTTTGATGACATTATCACTTTGGTTTACCTTATATGGCTTTCTGTGAGGTATTTCGTCCTTTTGAAAAGCTTCAATTTGGTCTCTCTTGATTGGGCCATTCCATCTGTATTTATCATTAAAAACTAACAGCGTTGGAGAAAAGAGATTCATCTTCTCAGCCAATTTAAAATCATCTGAAATATCGTGATAGTTGATCTTGTAACGCTCATCATTACTGTAAGCATTTAATATTTGCTTGTTTATGTCATTATGAGGGCATTGAGATCCCCAATAATAAAAATCTATTTTAAGCATTTTCTTCCTCCTGAGTAAAGTCTATCAGATTATCGTTTTTGACCCTTTAAAAAACATTTTGGCCGAAACTCCCATGAATATTCTCCCAATAGCCGGTCATAACTCCCAAAACATTATACTTTGATATAAAATCTTTTACTGTCAGTTTAATAGCACTAATAGCCGGATTCGGACTCAGCAACTGAATCTCCTGAATGATTTTACAATACCTGACACAATTATTTCCTTCTCCTTTTTTTCTGAAAAGAATGATCCGGTTGTTTTGCAATTTGCCATCGGAACGAAAGAATAAAAGCCCGCCATTTTTCAGTAAAGGCTGCATGTCATCATTGTCGTTTTGGATAAAAAAATCCACAGGGTTTTCAACAGGCATTCGAATGTAATCAAAGATTCTTTTAACATGGGTAGACGAATGGTTTTCTACCTTTTTTAATGGAAACAGAGGGTCATTTTCCTTCGATATAGGACTTTTTGCGAATTCTTCCTCTATTCCTAAAAGATATTCACAGGAAACCTCCAACACCTGAGATAAGGCATATATTGTATCAACTTTTGGAGCGACTGTAATTTTGTTTGATTCGTATTTAGATATGAGCCCCTGATCAACGCCAGTTTTCCCAGCTAAATCAATCTGAGACAACCCTTTAAGAATACGGCTAAGTTTTAGTCTTTGTGCGAAGAACGTAAAATTCATTTCCAGACACCCCGGTTGATAAACAAGAAAATATGAACATACTGATATTATTATACCTTAAATCACTTTTCAAGATAGAATATAGTTGAAAATGAATGCCAAAATCATACAAAGGTGGAGATTGTAATGAAAAAGATCATATTAAGCTTAATTGTTTTTTTGTTAGTGGGGTCAGTCTTTTCGGTAGCCCTTAATATACCTGAAGAATACATCGATATTGATGCTTCTGGAAATAAAATCTATCAGGTTCAAAACGGGGAAATTAAAACAGGTTTTAAAGTTATCGGAGAAGGCGAACCTTTATTAATGGTGATGGGGCTTGGTGAAACGATGGCCGGTTGGCCTCAGACTGTCCTGGATATGTTTGCCCGTGATTATCAGTTGATTCTTCTGGATAACCGTGGAATGGGTTACACAACGGATGTTGATAAGCCTTTCACATATGCCATGCTGGGTGAAGATGTGATCAATTTGATGAATATCATTGGACTTGAGAAAACGAATCTTTTCGGTTGGTCCATGGGAAGTATTGTTTCCCAGTACCTGCTTTTGAATCATTCAGATCGGATAGACAGGGCGATATTAAACGCTACTGCCATTGACAGTACCGGTACTGTTGGAAACTTCGTTGAACTTACCGGTGGAGATTTACCTGAATCCGGAACGGTGAAAAAGCAGCTTGATTTTGCAGACAACTGGAAAGCCTCTCCGGAAGAATTGGAAAAGGTTACGAATTTTGTCCTATTAATTCATGGCTCAGCAGATGCTATCGTGCCAAGTGAAAACTCTGTTATTCTTTCAGAATACTTGCATAATTCCTGGATGGTCCGATTCAAAGACAATTCCCATTCAGTTATGTTTGAAGAACCGGTTGATTTTGCTTATGTGTGTCTTGATTTTCTAAAACATAAAAGACGTTAGAATTGTGCCTTGGTGTGGTGGTTTAATCCCATGATTCTACTGAACCATTTTTGAACTGATTTCCAAAAAGGATCGCTGCCAAAATTGAATGCGGGAGCACACACAGGTGCTCCCCTACGCCAGAGTATAAACCTTTTAAAGTCTTTGGTGGAATCATCCCATGACACTTTTTTTACTCATAGAAGGAATAACTGTCTAATAGTTTTTGAAAATGTGGGTTATCTTCAATATATCGAATGTAGAACATAACTTTCCCCAGAATCTGATAATCTCCTCGATTGTTTGTTTGGATTACTGAATTTAAATAATGTGGATTAAGAGCCTGAAGAGTAATTTGATCCTTTTCTTTATTTATTTTCCGTATCATGCAGACCTTTTTATTTAAAACAACCACTATCTCACCATTTTGAACATCTGTTGTTTCATGAACAAAGACCCTATCATTTTTCATCAATTGAGGATACATTGCATTATCTGAAATAGTCACTCCAAAATCAATGTGCAAGTAAGCAGCAAAGTATTTATATCTCTCCGTTTGTTCTCTATAGAGTATCCAATTTTCCAAAGCGTGTTGACTATGATAAAAAGGAGTTTTCTGGATGATTTTATCCTCCACCAGAAACAAATCCGCCTGCAAAGGGAAATTGACTGATGAATCATTTAAAAGGAGATAATCAAAATCAACATGAAGTGATTGTGCCAATTTGTAAATTGTTTCCACATTTGGAGATGTTTTCAGAGTCTGATTTTCCAAAGCAGAGATAGTACCTTGGGATAATCCTGAAACACAACTCAATTCTTTTTGTGTCATTCTTAGTTCTCTTCTTCTTTCTTTTATACGTTTACCAAGAGTCTCAATCAATTTATCATGCTCGCTTCAAAAACAAAAAGATACGTTTGATTTGTGTTGCTGGGGTCTAATTCTCAACTGATCGTTTCTAATTCGCTGAAGAAGTAATCTCGATTTCCTTCATCGGTTATTTTTTCCCCGGCTTCCTTTGCCAAAGACAAATACTTTTCTTTTTCAGAATCATTTTTCATAATTGAGAAAGCTCTTGTAACCGCTTCATATGAAAAGGCAAGATCAAAATCTCCAATCTCCTTTTCCTGACAAGTCTTTAAAGCGATTTCTGCATGAAACAAAGCAGATTCACCCATTCCCAAAACAGCATATACCCGGGAGATTTGCCATTCTCCACGTTGAAATTCAAGAGGGGTTCCTACTTGTTCCCAATGATATCTTGAAGCATGTGCAGTGTGTATCATTTCTATGTTTTCAGCTTCTGATCGATTTGTTTTGTCAAGTAAATCCCAAGTTTTGTTAAATGTATCCATCGCCAGTTTTTTTTGAATATCATTAGAAATCTGGATAGCATCCACCATTTTCTCTCCACCTCACTTAGACTTCTTAAATAATCTCATAAATACAAATCAAACGGCTCCAAAATCTATTATAGCAGACAATTACTTTATTTCTAATGATACTCGGACTGATCCTGGAAAAAAATATTCTAAATTTCTTTAAAAGAGGAGATTTACACATGAAAAGGTGCTAAAGAAAGAAGTAGTATTTTTGATTCAATTTTCACAACATAATCAAAAGGAATTCTCATAACGTTGTTTCAATCTGTCGTAAACGCCTTTTCCTTGGGAGAAAGGACAAACTTTTATACACAAACTGCACCCCATTGTCCTGTTAAACAGTGGAAAACATTTCTTTCTGTCGATACAAGTTTTGGTTTCTCCAATGAGGGGTATTTCTTCTATTGATACCTTTTTTTCTTGATAAATCGCTCCCACAGGACAACTTTTAATACATTTTCCGCAAACAGCACAAAAATCTTCCACCCATCGGTGTTCATCTGTAAAGGTGAACTTAAACAATTTTTCTTCCAGGTAAATCGGGGCTATTCTATGACGTGTACCAAATTCCGGAGTGATTACTAATCCACTTCTTCCCTGCCAACCTAGACCGGCCATAGCAGCAAGCGGCGAGACATCTGTTAATCCTCCTAAAGGATGATTGCTTTGACAAATGATTCCATGATGCTCACGCAACCAACTGGCAATATCATTCACTGCCATTCCAAGTGTTCCGTAAACATGCATAACTTCAGACCCTGCGCTTAATGCGGGGGCTTTATCGATTTCTTCTTTATTCATTTCCTGCATGCAAACTAAAACAAATTTGAAGAGAACTGCCTTTCCTTTGAATACAAGTTGTGCGGGCAAAGGGGTGAATCCGATAACAACCTGCCATTTGTTTCTTGCGTATTCCTGTAATTCATTCCATATTTTCTCATTCGGATAGTTTTTTTTCAAGTCGCTTTTTTCTTTTGGAAGTGCCTCATGCTCTTCAAGATATGCGACATAACTCTCTGCATCTAGAAAACTCTTTTTGATTCCCCCTAAAATCATGGGGATATGTTTAAAAAACATCTTGACCATAGGAAAGAAATTCTTCCCTTTGTTACCAAAAAACTTATCTAAAATCAATGGTTTTCGACTACCACGAATCTGCTGATATTCCTTGGATTCAAAATATTCAAAACCTTCTGTTGGCGAATCTTTATGGGCCATAAGAACTTCTTTCGGATATTTCTTGATTTTTCTGAGATAATTTTTTTCAGCCTTTGAACTACTTATGTTTGGCAATAGCTACACCTTCTTTTGTATTTAAAATACTTTGGCAAATTGATTCAGCTACTGCTTCAATCGAACAATTCTTAAAAGAATGAATACCGTTTATTTCCATTTTCACAAACTCGATAGCTACACCTATTGTCATTGTATAGAGAGCTTCAATTGGCAAATCCTTAAGCACTCCTTTTTCAATTTCTTCTTGACTTTTAATCATCAAATGATGTAAAAACTCAAATTCCTGTGCCACATCACTTGGTTTTTTGTAAGCTGAATTTCTGTATTTTTCTAAGAAGATCAATTTTTCTGGATTTTCCATTCCATACTGAAATATTTCCAACCAAGCATATTTATAACAGTCTAAAATTGGTTTTTTTAATACTTCCACCTCTTCAAACAAACCAAAGAACTCTCTTTTTATCTCTTTTGCTAAATCCTGGATAATTTCTTCTTTGGTATTAAAATAATGATATATAATCCCTGGGCTAACTCGGGCTTTTTTAGATATTTTTGAAATGGTAACTCCCTCAAGACCATATTGATTGATTATTTCCAAAGTCGAATGATAGATTTGTTCTTTCTTTCTCATAAAACTACCCCCAAAAACAGATTGAACGTTCACTCTATTTTAGGCCTTTTTTTCTCTTTTGTCAAGGTATCCCTTAAAAAGTGCATTAAAGGACCCAAACATCAAAAGAAACACTTATCGATAAGCATTTTAGAAGAACTTTTAATAGTCATTCAAATAAGACTCAATCATAGTAAGATACTTATTGCAGTGAGATCATCATTCTATATGAAGTTTGAAAGTTTCTCCTGGAGCAAGGTTTTAACATCTTTATGATAACCGGTTATTGCTAACGCCAAATGACCCTGTTTCTTCCTTCGGATTTCGCCTTGTATAACATTTCATCGGATTGCTTTAAGAAGGCTTCAGGATTATCATCCTCTTTTTCATGTGTTACGCCCCCTAGGGAGATGGTTACAACATCTGCACAATCTGATTTTTCATGGATAATAGCCAAGCCCTCTACTGCCTTCCGGATTTCCTCAGCTTTTTTTTTGGCAGCTGATTTTTCAGTACGAGGCAATATCACAACAAACTCTTCCCCACCATATCTGGAAACTGCGTCCTCGGGTCGATTTAATTGATTATTGATCACTTTTGCGATTTCTTTCAAAACCGCATCTCCCGCACCATGACCGTAATAATCGTTGTAATTTTTAAAAAAATCAACATCAATCATAATAAGAGAAAGCGGATCGTTGTATCTTAAAATCTTTTGCCATTCCTTTTGATAGATGGTATCAAAACTACGCCGATTGTTGATTCCCGTTAAGCCATCAATCCCGGCCATTTCTTCCAGCATTTGTTTCTGTTCAATGAGTTTGATCTGATTTTTCACCCTTAATTTAACAATACTGGGGTGGAAGGGTTTGGTAATAAAATCCACCGCCCCCAGTTGGAATGCCTTTTCTTCATCTTCGGTTGAATCAAGCACTGTGATGAAGATAACGGGAATATCCTTTTGGTCGTCATTATTTTTCATCCGTTTTAAAATCTCATACCCGTCCATATCCGGCAACATAATATCCAATAGCACAAGATCAATGACTTGTTCACCATTTAAACGTTGAAAGACTTGGGAAGCATTTTTAGCAAGTATCACATCAAATTCTTCGGATAATAATTCGGAGAGTACTTTTCTGTTGGAACGTTCATCATCAACAATCAAAATCCTATATTTTTTTTGCATAATCCACTCCTCATAGCTCTTTTTGTATAGTTTTGATTAGAACAAGCGCTTCTTCGAATTCCAACTGCTCAATCAAAGACTTTAGCTCTGATAGCTTCTTTTTCAAACCAAAATGTGCATATTCTTTTAATAACTTTACAACTATCACTTCTGCCTGATACCTTCCTGCCTTTACAATCGGAAGCAGCATATTCAATCTATCAAAAAGCGTCTTCTTTTCTTTTTCATTGAGTTTCAAAGATAAATGCATCTCATTGTTTTGTTGAAAAAGCTCAGAGTGTTTAAAATCGTATGAAAGGGCTTTTAATTCATTCCTTAAGGGATGAACCAAGCACTCGAATTTTTCGTTGTCTTTTTCTCTTAATGACAACTCCATTTTAAGGGCAACCTCATGTATTTTCTCGAACCCAAGCATTTGGGAGGTCCCTTTCAATGAATGAGCTTCAAGTTCCGCATTCTTATAATCACCTTGTGAAACAAACCGGAGGATTTTCTCAGTATGATTTGAATAGGTCTCAAAGAAATCTTGAAGGAGCCCTTTATAAAAGTTTAAATCACCACCGGTGTTTTCAAGCCCTTTCTCCATATTCAAGCCACGGATCATATATATCCCCTCTATCATTTTACAATTAACACTTCTATATGTTTCATTATATCATTGTATTCTTGAAAACTTTATAAATTTAAGCTTTTTGTGCAAAGTTACTCATAATGAAAAGATAAACATGTCTTTTGATGGATAATCTCCCTTGAATGAACTTTTATTTTTAAATTGATCTAATCATTTGAATTTATTTTTTTATGCAATGGAACAAGAAGGCATACATATCTGCATATTCTTCGATGATTTTTTCAACCGGTTTACCCATGCCATGTCCTGCCTTTCGATCCAGCCTTAGTAAAATGGGTTTCTCGCTGGTGTTTTTTTCCTGCATCATGGCCAGATACTTAAAGGAATGGGCAGGCACGACACGATCATCGTGGTCACCGGTGATTACCATAACTGCCGGATAGCCCTTTTTTTCAATATTATGTAGTGGTGAATACTTGAAGATACACTTAAAGAACAATTCCTCATCAGGGTTGCCGTACTCTGCAGCCCATCCCCAACCAATGGTGAACTTGTGGAAACGAAGCATATCCATAACTCCCACTTGGGCAAATACGACACTAAAAAGATCGGGGCGTTGATTGGTTACCGCTCCCATCAATAAACCACCGTTTGAACGGCCATGAATCGCCAAATATCCTCTGGAAGTGTATTGATTGTCAACCAAATACTCCGCTGCAGCAATAAAATCATCAAAAACATTCTGTTTGTTCAAATGCATCCCGGCTTTATGCCATTTCTCACCGTATTCTCCACCGCCTCGTAGATTGGCATGAGCATAGATCCCACCATTTTCCATTAAATATATAATTGAAGGATTGAAAGCCGGTGTTAGGGAAATATTAAAACCGCCATAAGCGTAAAGGAGTGTCGGATTTGTCCCGTCTAATTTCACATCTATTTTTCTGGTGATAAACATGGGAATTTTTGTTCCATCTTTACTCTTATAAAAAATCTGCTCCGTGACGAGTTCAGAAGTATCATAAGGCACGGTGGATTCCTTAAATTTACTGGTTTCTCCGGTGGAAATATCCACAGAATACAATCCCAAAGGTGAAATAAAAGATGCAAAAGAAAAAAGAATTCTGTCCAAGCTTTTATCTCCTTCAACATCTATTACACTACCAATACCCGGCATTTGAACCTCTTTTTCATGTTGTCCTTTCAAGTCATACAAAGAGAGCTTTGAAATGACATCTTTTAAATACAGAGTCACAATATGATCACCGAACTTCCAAGCATTTTCAAGTACCTGATCGGACTCTTCAATGAGCTCCTCGATGTTTAATGCCTCAGCATCAACCTTAACAATCTTTTTCTTAGGAGCCCCTTTATCCGTTAAAAAGAAAAGATCCTGACCTGATGAACCAATGTAAAAATGTTCATTATTAAAACCTTCAAAAACTGTATGAAATGGCGCATCTAGATCGTCAATCCGTTTCACACTGAATTCACTGCCGTATGTGCCTTCGGAAATCACCCGAATCAAATAGTCTTCATCCTCACTGACCATGACACCATGGAAACGAAGGGGATGTTCAGCATCAGAGTAGATTAATTGATCCTGACTTTGATCTTCTCCAAGTTTGTGATAAAACACCTTCATCTCTTTATTTTGCTGGGAAAGTTCTTTTCCGGCTTCAGGTTTATCGTAACCTGAATAAAAAAATCCGTCCTTATACCAGGCTACCCATGTAAATTTGATCCATTCCAATTGATCTTCCAGCACTTCCCTTTTCTCAAGATCCATCATTTTTAAAATGTGCCAGTCCGACCCTGATTGGGATTGCAAATAAGCCAAATAGCGATTGTTTTTTGAATGCCCGTTTAGAAATACCGATACCGTTCCATCATCTGATAATTGATTGGGATCCATCAGAATTTCAGGCTCTCCATCTACTCCCTCTTGCATATAGTAGACGGGTTGATTTTTAAGACCATCGTTATAGCCATAGATGATCTTTTTCCCAACTACTGTAATGGTTGAGTATTTTGGATAATCATAAAGCTCTCTCAACCGTTTTTTTATTTCCCCTCTTTGGGGAATTTCGTTCAAATAAGTTTGTGTAAATTGGTTTTCTTCAGCCAGCCAGGCCTTTAAATCCTCGGACTCCTCATTCTCCATCCATCTGTAAGGATCTTTTATCGTTATCCCAAAGATTTTTTCTTCAAGTTTTTCCTTTTTTACCTTAGGGTATTTCTTCATTTGTGTCCTCCTTGTTTGTTCTCAAAGATTTTGTTTCCTTAGTATATCATCTTAAAGTTTCATTGAAAAACTCAATGAAGATGATTGATGATATAATTTGAAGGACATCATTGTTCTCGGTTTAAATTAAAATGTACTTCAAAGGAGTGTTATCATTATCATTAAAGAATTTAAAAGCATCGAAACCGGAATGATAGCTGATCAAATCCTTAGGAACTATAAAAAACAAAAACAATTAATGCCCTTTCTACCACCTCACAGTGATTTCTTGGAAATAGTCACCACCAATATCACCATGCTTCAAAAAGAAGGATCGGGATGGGCTTTTTTCCAAGATAATCAACTACAAGGCTTTTTGGCAGGGTACAAAATGAATACGCTCTTTGGAAAAGCAAAAGGTGTTTACATTCCATTATATGGACATTGCATTTTCACTGAAGAAGAAAAAGAAATTCGGAAAATATATCAGAAATTGTACACATATGCTTCTGCACAATGGATTAAAGAGGGCTGTTTATGCCATACTATAACTGTTTATGCTAAAAATCGGACAGATGTTAATACCTGGTTCTGGCTTGGCTTCGGAAACCGCTGTGTGGACTCCATCAAACCATGTGAAGCGGTTGAATCAACAACCAAAAACTTGACAATAAAAAAAGCCACATTAGAAGATTTGGAAGCCATTGTCCATTTAGAAGAAAAAAATCACAATTATTTCAGAACTGCCCCTTTATTTATGCCGGTAGAGGATACAAACCCATTAGAATCACTCATAGAATGGTATTCTGCTGAAAATCGACATCTATGGATTGCCTTTGAAAGTGAAAACCCGGTGGGTTTCATGCGTATTCAAAATGAAGGTGAATCTTATATTTCTTGTCATCAAAGAATAATGAATATAACAGGAGCTTACATCATTCCTGAAAAAAGAGGAAGCAATATCGCCACACAACTGTTGAATGCAATTCAAAATTGGTTGTTGGACAACAACTACCCCCTTCTTGGTGTGGATTTTGAATCATTCAACGTTAAGGGTGCCTCATTTTGGAACA
>CAZRYM010000068.1:0-10685 GCA_964604305.1 uncultured Thermotogaceae bacterium
AAAGAAATCATTAAAATGATAACAAATTACGGAGAAGGTGATTAAATGAATCCGAGTAAACTTAAGTTGAAGAACATCACTTATTATTACGATAATTTCAGAGCTTTAAGCAACATGAGTTTTGATCTCAAAGAACATCAAATCATGGGACTCATTGGAAGAAACGGTTCAGGAAAAACAACGCTGTTGAAAGTCATTGCCCATCAACTGCTTCAGGATAAAGGAGAAGTCATCATTGATGGTAAAAACTACTCAGTAAATGAAAATAATCAGTACAAAATCTGTCTAGCGAGAGAAACCTTGGGAAAAACATTTGAGCAGACTGAAGTCATGAAAGTAAAGATGATTTTTAATATGGCAGCTACATTGTATGAAAATTGGGATAATACTTACGCCAATCATTTGATCAAGCGATTCAGACTGAATGTGAACAAAAAATACAACAAGATTTCCAAGGGGATGAAAACAACAGTAGGTATAATTATGGGTTTGGCCAGTCGTGCAGAAATCACACTGTTTGATGAGCCTTATGTTGGATTGGACCCGGTTTCAAGAGAAATCTTTTACGCTGAGCTTCAAAAAGATTATACTGAAAACCCCCGTACTTTGATCATCTCCTCACACCTAATCAACGAGTTGGAAGGGATGTTTGAACGCGTTTTGATCATCGATGAAGGTGAGATTATTATAGATAGTCCAATAGACGCACTAAAGGACAAGTATTACCTACTTCAAGGTAGAAAAGACACCATTGAATCTTATGGAACCCATTTTAAAATCATGAATCGGGAAATTATCGGTTCACTGGCCTCCTATTCCGTTGAAGGGTCATTAAGCGAAGAAATCATGCGAAGAATGAAAGCAGACGATATCGACATTAGCATGATCAGCTTGCAAAAACTTTTGTATCATTTGACAAACGGTGGTGAGAATAATGAAATTAGATAATACAACGAAGGTTATGGGGAAAATTTTCTTGCAATTTATGTTGACCTTTTTGCTGATTTATTTAGCAATAACCTTTTTTAATACAATCGTACCCTTATTTTTTATTGGTTTTTCTGAATTTGATTTCAATGAGTTTAAGATTTCAGCTACACTTTATCTCGCAGCTCTTGTCTATTCAATGTTGGTAGCATTTGCAGCCAAGAGTACCTCTGTGTATTATGACATGTTTACGATTTTCTCAATTACTAGAAAACGCATCATGCGTACCATCAACATAACCAATGTGATCTTGACGATAAGCGGATCAGCCATTTTAAACCTAATGCTCTTGATGCATGATATTCCTCAAAGAGGTTTGTTTTTAATCATGATCACCCTAAGTATTTATTTAATCCTCAATTTCTTAAATTTCATCGCCTTTTTAGGCAAGCTGTTTGGTTGGTATTATATCGTAGGAACATTTGTTCTCTTGGCTTCATTCATTCTCCTAACAGTCAATTACATTGGAGGATTCATCCAAATGGGACTGTACAAAGCAGAGATTATCACATTTTTTGCAATAGCGGCCGGGGCATTCTTATTCATAAACAACTTTATTCTATCCAAAAGATACGAATACAAACATTGAGGTGACTGATATGAATATAAAGGGATTTATTTTTCTCATCTGTACCATTTTTATACTTGTGTTAACCATTAATTACTCGGTAAACAACCAACACTTTTTACTCACACGAAAAACAAATGCTACATTCAGTAAAATGCTGAATATACAAGATAATTTCTTCGCCATGGAAGATACAAAAATATATCTGCAAACCTTTTATGATACCAAGAACGCAGATCTCGAGATTTGGATTGAAGGTAAAGACGGTTTTTTCTATGAAATTGAACAAAACTCTAAAAGAGACACAAAAAAAATTGACCTGCCCAAAGGGATGTATTCATTTGTTATCAAAGGTGAAGGTGGCATTGATACCAAAATCAACACGCTTATAGGCTATTATACTGATGAAGTCAGATTTATCAACAACGATGAAGATGAAGATGAAAGCTAAATATATTTTCTATGAACAAGGGCGATGACATTCGCCCTTGTTTTAAAACGTTTTTGGCATATATAATGAATTTAAAGACTAAATATGTTATAATCATGCGAAAAAGAACTCGTTCATTTCCATTTTTTATCCATATTTTCGGGATGATGTGGGGGCATCATAATGAAACTAAAGCAAATACATCTTGAGGGGTTCAAATCATTTGCCAGACCCGTTGATATTAATCTTACCACTGGTATTAATTCGATTGTTGGACCAAACGGAAGCGGAAAATCAAATATTGTAGACGCTATTCTTTGGGTATATGGAGAGCAATCCATGAAAAACATTCGTGCAAACGATAAGACGGATGTTATCTTTTCAGGTTCAGATGGCCTTTCTCCTTCCTCAAGAGCCCTTGTAACCCTGTTATTCGAAAATAATGACGGCTCAGATATTTCCATTTCCAGAGAATTGATTCGAAACGGAAAAAATACCTACTATCTCAACGGAGATAAAGCGAGACTTACCGATATCAGAGATTTGTTTGCCGGCACAGGTGCCGGTAAAGAACTCTATTCCATTGTCAGTCAGGGACGTGTCGACAAAATCTTAAACAGCTCGCCGGATGAAATACGAATTCTAGTTGAGGAAGCTGCAGGAATCGCCGTTTATAAAAAGAAAAAGAAAGAAACGATTTCCAGGATCGAGTCCACAGATGACAACCTTTCCAGGGTTGAAGATATCCTGAACGAACTCACCAAACAAAAAAAATCCTTGTACCTGAAAGCTAAACGTGCTGAAAAATATCTTGAGTATTCAAAAGAGCTTAAAGACAGCCAGTTTACTCTGTTTTCACACCTAAATAAAAAATGGCAGGACAGAAGCGAACAGCTTGAGAGGGAAACAGAAGAAAACCGTGTCAGAATCAGAGAAATCCAGAAAGAACTCATCAAAACCGAAAGTATATATAGGGAATTAAAGGAGAATTACAACGATTCGGATAAGGAAATAGAAGGATTTACCTCAGTTTTGGAAGAGTATAAAGAACGTCAGGACCATTTAAATGAAATGCGCAATATGTATGCCAAAAACGTCTCTGACAAGGAATCCAAGTATGTAGAAAATGTTACCAATCTGGATAATCTCAAATCCCAGGATGAGAAACTACAGAACCGTAAAAACGAACTGAAAATGATGCTCTCTACTATCGAAGAAAACCTGGAAAAAGTGGAAGCCCAACTTGAAGAAAAAACAACTTCCAAAAATGAGATCACGCAAAATTGCAGTGATGAGGAACAATCTATCATTGATCTTCAACAATCCCTTGAAGAAGCTGAAAAGCAGTTTGGTAAACTAGAAAACGAATACTTACGACTTGAAGATTCTATAGAAGACAACGAAAAGCGCATCAAAGTCATCACAAATCAATTAGAAACCAAACAGGAACGACTGGAAGGTTTTCAAACTGAGTTGGATGAACTTCGAAACAGGGGATCAGACAGTTCCAGAAAAGAAGCCGAGTTAATCGATGAACTGGAAATGGTCAAAGAAAGACTCACGGAAGTTGAAAAGCAGCTCAGAGATATTGAGGAAAAGAAATATTCTTATATTCAACAGGAAAAACATTTGGATGCTGAAAAAGCTGTGTTGGAAAGACAAATCCGTGAGTTTTCAGGCTTTGCCAAACCTATCAGGGCTTTGTTTGCCAAAAAGCAAAAAGACCAAGAATTAAGAAATATGATCGATGTTATAGCCAATCTATTAGAAGTGGATAAAGAATACGAAACAGCCTTCGAAATACTGATCGGATCACGTTCTCAAAATATTGTAACAAAAGATGCTGACACAGCCAAATACGCGGTTAATATTTTAAAAGAAGAAAATCTTGGACGCGCCACATTCCTTCCTTTGGATATTTTAAGAACCAGGCCTGTCGTACAGGGTTCAAACTTCGAAAATCATCCAGGTTTCATTGGTTATGCAGCGGAATTGGCAAGAACAAACGAAGAATTTGCTCAACTACCTTTGTATCTGTTTATGGATACCATTTTGGTTAAAACCATAGACGATGGACTGGAATTGAAAAAGAATTACGGTATCTCCAATCAAATCGTTTCCTTGGATGGACAACTCATTGCCTCCAGAGGTGCTATTACCGGTGGAAGTTTTAAAAATGATCGTAAAGGATCTCTCATTTCAAGAACATCTCGATTAAACGAGATTTCCGATGAATTAGACCGTTTGAGTGAGAAGATCATCACCCTGGAAAATTCCGAAAGAGAAGCAAAAGACGAAAGAGAACAGGTTACCAATCTGAAGCGTACATTGGATAACGAACTCAATGAAATTATGCTGAAGAACGCTTCCATCCGAAGGACGCTGCAGGAGTTAACCAACTCCATCACTGAATTGTCCAAGGAAGTTTCCGATCTTGAGAAGATGAAGGTGGACTATTCGTCAAAGATAGCCGGTTCCAAGGCACGTCAGGAAATCATTGTGGAGGAAAAAGGTACTCTTTCTACTGAAATTCATATCTCCAAAGATAAATTGTCCAAAGTCAGTCAGATTATTAAAGAAAAACGGGAAGAAATCCAAAACCTCCAGGAACAAATCAACGATATCAAGATGGAACTGAACAGTCTGAAAGACAAGAAAAAACAGTACTCTGCTGAATTGAACGATATTGAAAATACGCTAGTCAACAACCGAGAGAAAGAAGACGAATACAGCTATAATTTGGAACATCTTGAAAAGGCATTGAAGGGTGAAAAAGATAAAGTAGAAGAATTGGACCGAGAACTAAAAAGCCTTAAAAGCGAAGTGTCCAAACTCTACGACAACATGAAATACCAGCAAGAAGACCGCCAGAATATGGCCAAAAAGCTTGAAGAATCTGAAAATCGGATGGAAGATCTGAAAAGCGAACGCGAACGCCTCCGTGAAAGTGAACATCAATACGACCTGAAAGTACAGAAAATCGAATACAACTTGGAATCGCTGATCGAAAAGATGATCAAAGCAGACATCAAAAAAGAAGAACTGGAAAATGTCACCATGGATGAAGAAGGAGAAAAGGCGATTTCCGAAAAGGTTGAGTCCCTTGAAAACAAGATCAAATACTTGGGAAGTGTTGATTTAAACGCCATCGATGAGTACAACGAAGTTGAAGACCGTTTCACAGAAATGGATTCTCAAAGGCAAGACCTGGAGTCTGCAAAAAAATCTCTTGAAGAATTGCTCCAGGAAACCGATGAAGAGGCCAAACGTATTTTCATGGAAACCTTTAATCTGATCAACACCTATTTTGATGAAATGATACAAATCCTTTTCGGTGGTGGTACCGGTCAACTGAAAATTCTACCGGATAAAGACCTTCTGGAAACAGGCATAGAAATTTCTGTTAAACGGCCCGGAAAAAGATCTCAAAAAATGTATTTGTTATCCGGTGGGGAAAAATCTCTGGTGGGTATAGCCTTGGTTTTCTCCATGTTAAAGATAAGCCCGTCACCATTCTACATTCTGGACGAAGTCGATGCCGCTTTGGACGATTTCAACGCAGAACGATTGAAGAATTTGATTCGAGAAAGCCGTGAACTCTCCCAATTTATTGTCATCACTCATAATAAATTAGTAATGGAAGTAGCGGATATACTCTACGGCATCACACAATCCAACGGTATCTCTATGATCATGACTGTGGAATTGGAGCAATATGCCGTCTGAGGAACTGGATAATGTTCAAACAGAAAATGACACTTTGGAATTTATTGTTGACGAAGCAGATGCTGATGAGCGTTTAGATAAATTCGTCAGCGAAAACACCCCCGAGTGGGTTTCAAGAAGTGTTGTTCAGGTAGCAATAAAAGAAAGAAAGATTCGGGTTAACGGTAAACCAAAGAAACAATCTTACAAAGTGAAAACCGGTGATATGATTCACCTAGATGTTCCCAAAAAGCCGGAAATCAAAATCGAACCTGAAAATATTCCTTTAGATATCATCTATGAGGATGATTCAATCATCGTCATCAACAAACAACCAGATATGCTTGTCCATCCAGTGCCCAACGTTAGTTCCGGCACGCTTGTAAACGCATTGCTATTTCATTTTTCGCAATTTAAAGAATGGGAAGAAGTTCAACGACCCGGGATTGTCCATCGACTGGACAAAGATACTTCCGGAGTTATGATCATTGCAAAAACGGAAGCAGCCCTTAAAAAACTGGCTGAACAATTTCATGACAGAAAAAATCAAAAGGAATACATCGCTATCGTGGAAGGGTCTGTTAAAAACGATCGTGGACAGATTGAGAAACCTTTGGCCAGGCACATTAAAAACCGCGTGAAAATGACGGTGGACTTTTCCGGGAAATACGCATTAAGTCAATACAAAGTAATTAAAAGGTTTTCAGAACTCGCTTCTTTAGTCAGGGTGGAAATCAAGACCGGTAGAACCCATCAAATCCGCGTTCATATGAGAAGCTTGGGGAATCCCGTTTTAGGGGATGAGGTTTATTCATTCAGAAATACTAAGGCAAAGGAATTGAACTGTAAGCGGCAAATGCTACATGCTTTAAAACTGGGGATATTCCATCCTGTTACTGGTGAGTGGATGGAATTTATTGCAAAACTACCTGAAGATTTTAAGGATACTATCAGACTTCTTTCTTCTCTGTCTGAATCTTAAGGACCGTTGCATCGTAAATGATTCCCAAACCCACGTCGTTAAACCCGCCTTCGGGTAATATCAAATCGGCATAGTATTTTTGAGGTGCTACAAAACTCTTAAAGGAAGGGGCAACGTATTTCCTGTATTGGCTAATAATGCTTTCTATTGAGCGCTTACGCTCTTTCATATCTCTTTCGATTCGCCTCAACAAACGCTCGTCATCAGGTGTATCAATAAAGACTGAAAGATCAAAAAGGCTTCTAAAGCGTTCCTCATAAAGGACCAATATCCCCTCAACTAGAATCACATCTTTTGGTGTTACTTCATGATAAATGCCGGGTTCTTTTCGATAGGTGATAAAACTGTAATCTGGCACTTGAACTGTTTTTCCCTCTTTAAGGTCTTTCAGATGCTCATAAAAAAGGTCAAAATCAAAGGCAGCTGGTGAATCAAAGTTAATATTCTGGGGGTCTACTCCTGGAGGTAAATCCTTGTAATAATTATCCATTTTAATCAACGAACTGAAATCGTTGAGTTTTTCATTCATCTTTTTCGCAACTGTGGTTTTACCAGAACCACTTCCACCAACAATAGCCATCAGCATGGAAGTTCACACTCCCATATCTCTGATTCCTCTAAAAACGGGTCAAATATTTCATGCTTTCCGTAGTTAAAAAGGATATTTGAATCTCTAAACTCTTCTACTATCTGTTTGGCATCCTCTTTTTTGCCGTTTTTGATGTATGGTACGACCAGCCAAAGTTTCAGAAAATCAGGACCACCCTGTTTGTTCAAAAATTCTTTGATGCCTTTTTCCACTACATCGTATTTTTCCTTTTGTAAATTAACTCTTGCCCAAATTTCCATCTCTGTTGGGTTTAAGGGATGTGTATTTTCAATTTCCTTCTCATATTTTTCAGCCTGTTCCTTGTCTCCAACCATTTGTAAAAGCGTCACCAAATTAATTTTACCCATCAAATGTTTTGGAAAACGATGGACTAAATCCTTTAATGCGGCTATGGCATCATGATACTTTTTTTGATGGATATAAGAATCCACAAGGGTAAAATAAGCCAATACATCATCGGGATTATTCTCGATCATCTGTTTCCAAATGGCAGAGGCTTTCCCATATTCATGAACGTTAAAATAAGCCTGCCCCAATGTAGATAAGGCTTCAACCAGTGAATTGTCCAACTGAACAGCCTTTTCCAGGTATTCAATACTTTAGCCAATGAATTGCGCAGCGTCACGATTCAAAGTGCCGGAGAACTCGATCTCTGGCTTAAGGAACGATTCTATGACCTGAAGGTCTTCAGCAGCTCCTATGTCGTATCCGAGAACCTCCAACGCATGCTGGGAAAAGACCGCGACAATATCGAGCGCCTCGTCGCGACCAATCGCGTCAAGGAATACCTGCGATCCGTTCGCGAAAAATTTACAGACTACCGGGAACTGGTGCTGGTCAATATGATCGGTGACCCGCTGGTCACCAGCAGTCCCCACGAACCGGTGGTCAATCTGCCGGCACAGTGGTTCGAGCAGCTCGAAGCTGGCCGGGCGATTATCGGCGCCCCATACTGGGATCAGACCATTAAGACGCGAGTGGTCACCCTGGCCGAGGTGATCAAGTCATCCGACAATCACCGGCTGGGTATCCTGGCGGCCAAAATCGACCTGGCGTCCATCGTGACCATTCTCAAGCAAAGGGCTTCCGAGGGGGTGGATGAGATTTATCTGACAGATGGAAAGGGACGGCTGGTCACCAGTTCGGCACCGATCTCCGGAAGGTCATTGCGTTCAGTCCATGCCGCCACCCTGCTGAAGACAGGAGCCGATCCGTCATCAATCCCTGCCGCCTACATGAGTTTCCGGAACCGGCCGGTGGTGGGGCTAGGTAAATCCATTCCGGCTGCAGGCTGGGCGGTATTTGCCGAAATGGAAGAATCCGGCGCCTATGCCGCCATCGTGCGGTTGGGCAGGATTACGCTTATACTGGTCGGCATCCTGCTGCTGCTCATGGGGGTGCTGGCCTATTTTCTGGCCCGCACCATCGTGAGGCCCCTGAAACGGCTCAGCGGCGAGGCCGCCCGGGTCGCCTCCGGCGACCTCAATGTGGATGTCCCGGTAGGCGGAAGCAGTGAAATCAGCTATCTTACCCAGGTTTTCAACCACATGGTGTCCAGCCTGCGAAGCGGGCAGGCCGAGATTTCGCAGGCCCACCAGGCCTTGATCGAAAAGAACCGCGAACTGCACCTGCTTTCCATCACCGACGGCCTCACCGGCCTGTTCAACCGCAAGCACCTGATGGACCTCTTCGATATGGAAATGGCCCGAACAAGGCGTTACAAGATCCCTTTTTCCGTATTGATCGCGGACATTGATCACTTTAAGAGAATCAATGACACATACGGCCACCTTGCCGGCGATTCGGTCCTCCGACGCATCGCCGGCACCCTTCGCGGAGCCGTTCGTGAATGCGACCACATCGGACGTTACGGGGGAGAAGAATTCCTGCTCATTCTGCCAAACAGTGAAGCCGCCGGCGCGATGGACATGGCCCAGCGGATTCGCGAGCAGATCCGGCAGGTCCGCTTCTATAATGACGGCAACGAAATATCGATGACGATCAGCGTGGGCGTGGCCCAGTGCAGCGACGCCGAAGAAAGCGTAGAGGCGGTCCTCGGCCGGGCCGATAGCGCGCTTTACCAGGCCAAAAACAACGGCCGGGACCAGGTTATCGGGCCATGACCAGGGACTGGTGAACCCAGCCGGTTATGCCGTCTTCCGTTTCGACCCGGATCCAGTTCTCCTTGTAGCCATACCCGATGATCGCCGTTCCGGGCTTCGATGTCGTCAGCACCCTATTATTGAAACCGGGCCCGTCCCGCAGGTTGGTGTTCTTGGTCAGCTTTAGTGGCAGCGTCGGGTCAAACGCAATCTGGCCTGAAACCGGTTCGTTTACGTCTCGTCCCTAGAGTCTGAGGCGCCCGGCACTGACCTGATTCTTTGACTGGACAGCCAGGTAAAGCGCGCCACCATAGTTCTGCGCCTTGAACTCCACCATGCTGAGCTTGAGCAGTTGTTCGGCCTTTTCAAACGCCTCCACGCCCTCCACGTCGGTGGCATCGATCCGGCCCTTCATCGATTTTACGGCGATCTCGGATTCTGCGATGGTAGATGCCGCCTCGGCCTTGCTTTCGTTGCTGCGAAGCTTGGATTTGGTCCGGACCACCTCGGTGATGGCATTGTCCAAAAGCTTCTGCTGGTAACCGACCCGCCGTTGCAGTTCATTCACCAGCGCCTCTTTCTGAAGGTTCCGGATGTCCTGATCGACGATCTTTCTTTCCATCCCGTCCATCTTGGCGTCATTCGAAGCCAACCTGTTTTCAAGCGCCTGGATCTGTGATTCCAGCCCGGCAATTTTCGCCGTCGGGTACGCCGGACAGTCCGGTATCGTTAACTGTGGCTGGGGCGGCGGTTGGGTCTGCTGCCGGACGCAGGCGACCAGGATGCCGAGCAGCAACAGAAGGGCTGCGATTTTACAGGTAAACCGTTCGGAGTCACTTCTTGTAGTTGACATTGGTGGGTTCCATGAGAGCGTCGGAGTGGAAATGATCGCAAGATAATCGAATCGGGCCCATGGGTCAACCCTTATGCCATCGACCGCCGGCCGGCCGTCGGCAGTCAACCCAAACCATCGCGGTGTTGGCTTTCGAGGCCAAACGTTTATTCCCGGGCGGTGATTATCATGCCCAGGCAAACCAGGACCAGGGCCCCCAGGGCCTGCCAGTGGAGTCGCTCGCCGTCGATGAGCGCGACGGAAAGCAATGCCGCACACACCGGTATGAGAAACCGGTAAACCGCCATGCTGGAAAGCCGGTTGTACTGGATCAGCAGGTACCACAGAGAAAAAGCGGTGGCGGAGAGAAAACTCAGATAGAACAGCAGCATCAGCGACGGGCCGGTGAAGACCAGAACCGCCGGACGTTCGAAAAACAGGGCAAACAGAAACAACCCAACGGCGCCGG
>CAZRYM010000069.1:0-10464 GCA_964604305.1 uncultured Thermotogaceae bacterium
GTCCTTCCGAAAGCTTGTGTACACCGGTGGTGATAATTTCATCGCCCGGGAACATAGATATTATATCAAATTTGTAGCCTTTTGCAATATCCAATAATCTTTGATTATTCTCGACCGAAGGGATGACCCCTCCAAAACACCCTAGATTTGTTCCCAAACCCACGAGACGATCTCCGGCAATATCAAAGGCCTTATCGATTTCTTCTTGAGCATTTTCAAACCAAACACCTTCTCTTAAATCACCAACATCTACCATATAAACAAATTTAGTTGTTCTTCTGCCTTTTTTATTAACAATTTCTTTTAGAACGGTGTTTTCTGAAATCAAACAGTAATCAACATGATCAATTATCTCGGAAATCTCTGTCATCATTGGAATCCTAACAAGCATTAACGGTGTTTCAATACCCGCGTTTCTGAGTCTGATGATGTTTTGTATTCTTGAATCTGCCAACATTGTGATACCGGCATTTAGTAACTCTTTTGAAATATCGGGATTTGCGCAAACTACTTTTGTAACGGCAGCTACTTCCACCCCTTTTGTAGCACACAAATCCTTAAGGTATCGAGCGTTATCTTGGATGTTTTTCAGATTGATCTTTATTGTAGGAAACATAAACTCCCCCCATGTTTTCTATAATTATAACAGATTTTTGCGGTTGTTGTAGTCATTTAGCTGAGAAGGAGCAGAAATATCAAAAGTTAAAGAAAACGTTACATACAAAAACTTGAATTTTTATGCAAAACCTGTTAAAATCCTTGACGTTGCAGACATTCCTGTGTAGCTCAATCGGCAGAGCATGCGGCTGTTAACCGCAGGGTTGGGGGTTCAAATCCCTCCACAGGAGCCAAAATAAGACGTAGTACACTCAAAAAGCTTATAAAAATTAAAAAAAATGACTCTCTATAAGAGGGTCGTTTTTTTTTGAACGTTTTGCTATAATGAATTAAAATTAAATCTCACAGGCTAATGGTCAATACTTTTTTGCAAGAACTCATCACAGAAGCGTAAATAAAAATCCCGTAACATTTTTTGGAGGCAGGGCATGAACAGGAATGTTAAAAATTTAATCGGCTGGATCGGTGTTGTTATAACACTTATAATAACAAGTTTATGGTCTTATTGGGGTGCTGTTGAAAATTTTCACGAAGGTATGTATTCAATTTCTGTTTGGGAGAATCTTTTCATGTTTTTATTTCAATACATGCTTTTTTCCATCATTTTTATCTTTCTCGCCCTGAGTGCATTAAGGTGGAAATGGACGGGGTTGTTTCTTCATATTGGAGTTGCAATTTTTGCCATTTTCTTTTTTTCCGGTGCCCATTTCACAGTCATTGGTTTGATGATTGTTTTACCCATTACACTTTTAGGCCTCCTCTATTTCTTTGGTAATCCCAAACCAAAAAAAATTGCCTATTTCCTCATCGTTTTAATTCCCATCATCATTGTGGTAAGTGTTTCCATTCCAAATGCCGTCAAATTAAGCAAGAGGGTAAATGACGGTGATTTTGGAATGAGAATTATCGAAGGAAATTCAGTCACACTGGCATGGGCACCAAGAGGCCCCGGTTGGCCTGACAGAGGGGTTTCATGGTATGAAGCAAAGGAGATCTGCAGATATCTTTCTGAAGACGGAACTCAAGTCAAAGAGGAAGAACAAAATATATGGCGACTTCCCACAGTGGAAGAAGCGGTTAAATCAATGATGCTGCATGAAGAAAACGCAGGTGGAATCTGGGATCCGATCAAGGAAACCGCCACATATGAGATGAGACCTGATAAAGAATCCCCTCTTTGGGATGTGCATTCCAAAGTAATTTACTATTGGACAGCGGATACCTCAAAGGAAACGGCAGATGATGCCTATATTATCGTTTACCATGGCGGTGTTTATGAAAGACGAAAGGAAAGCAGTCCCGGTTACTTAAGTTTTCGAGCCGTTAAACCTATAAGCAACCCTTGAATGGTATAATATAAATGTCTTGAAAGGAGGTCTTTTTTGTCTATCCACACCTTAATCATTCTAGCTTTTCTTTTCTCCATAGCTTTTTTTATCATATTTTTGATTGCCTTGCGTATTTATATAAAATCAAGTTCCGATAAAACAATAAAAAGCAAATCCAGAGCAAGTAAAGATCAAAATACCAATTTCTCAAAAATTGATACTGAAGACACACTAAACCTGAAAAAACGGTTGGAAACAATACGACAATCAGAAGAATTAATTCAAGGACACCTGAAAGAGATTGAAATCGAAAAAAAAAGCATCAGCCAAGAAAAAAAAAGGATCAATCTTGAAAGAACACAGATAGATGACTATGTTAAGAGACTGGAAGATGAAAAACTGGAATTGGCAACCTTGAGAAAAGAATTAGAAAAAACGAATCAACATAAAACAGAGTTTCTAACAAACATGTCACACGAATTGAAGACCCCTTTAAACAGCATTCTTACACTAACACAAGTTCTTTTAAGAAATAAAGAGAACAATCTCCAAGACAAGCAAATCAAATACTTAAAGACTGTCAACGCTTCAGGAAAAACCCTCCTGGCACTTATCAACGATGTACTCGATATCGCAAAGATTGAATCCGGAAAAACAGAAACCTTTATCGAACCCATCACAATTCAGTCCATAAAAGAGGAGATTCACGAGACTTTCTTTATCAATCGTGAAAAAACCGGTGTTGCCTTCAGCATTGAAGTGGATGATGCTGTTCCCGATACGATCTATTCAGATAAAAAAAGACTGCTTCAAATATTGAGAAACATCCTATCCAACGCTTTTAAATTTACCGAAAGAGGTTATATCAAATTTAAGATCTTGGATCAGAATTCCGATGATGAAACTCGCGCTTCGATGCTTAGTCCGGAAAATTATATTGTTTTTTCAGTTGAAGATACGGGAAGGGGCATCGAGACGGATAAACAGGAAATGATATTTGAAGAATTTGTTCAGGCTGATGGATCCACAACACGTCAATATGGCGGAACCGGTTTGGGACTTGCAATTTCACAAAAATTAACCACATTACTGGGCGGAGAGATACAACTTAAGAGTGAATTTGGGAAAGGGAGTACATTCAACGTGTTTCTTCCGGTTTCAAGAAAGAAAACTGTAGAAAAACAGGCCGTTCGAAAATCCCATGAAAGTCTCTCGAATAATAATGAGGTTGAACTGGGGAATGAGGACTTGTTTAAGCAGGTATTGAAAGCAAGAAAAATCGTCATGATAACCACAGATATGAAATATCTCTTCCTCTTTACTAATCTTGTTGAAAGCTATCAGGGATCGGTTATTGGTGCAAATAATGTAGATGAAGGGATAAAAAGAATTGGTGATAATTTTGATGCGTCATTGGTCGTAATAGATGAGTATATATTTAGGGAGAACGAAAAAATATTGTTGTCCGAAATAAAAAGGGATTTCGGCAATAAAATGAATATCGTCCTTAAACCTGAAAAAGAGGGAAATCCGGAAGAACTTTTGAAAGAATTTTATGAGCCTGAAATAAAGGGATGTTTACCAAGTAATTTTGAAAAAACAGCTTTGTTAAACCAATTATTATCATTAATCAATCAAATATAAACGGGATGTGATCTGATGAGAAAAATAAATATACTGATAGTTGATGATATTCCAGCAAATTTAATCGCTTTGGAAAGTTTACTGGAAACACCGGCTTTAAACATTGTCAAAGCTCATTCAGGTACCGAGGCACTTTCCTATTTGTTGGAACATGAATTTGCACTCATCTTGTTGGACGTACAAATGCCAAATATGGATGGCCTTGAATTTGCGGAACTGGTAAGGGGTACAAAAAAGACAAAAAAGGTGCCTATCATATTTATCACTGCGAATGATCAGGATCATGAAACAGTTAGAAGGGCGTATTCCATAGGAGCGGTAGATTTCCTCTTTAAACCAATCGATGAGATGATCTTAAAAAGTAAGGTTCAGATCTTTCTTGATCTGTATTCTCAAAGAAAGACCTTAGAATTTCTGTCTTCATTTGATGGCTTAACGGGTATCACAAACAGACGGTATTTTGATGAACAACTCAAAATTGAATGGGAGAGATCCTATGAAGACTCCTCCTTGCTTGGATTACTGATGATAGATATTGACCACTTTAAACTCTACAACGATAATTACGGCCATCTTGAAGGGGATGAATGCTTAAAACGTGTAGCGGATTCCATTTCAAAATCTCTAAAACGTTCGACCGACTTCGTGTCACGTTACGGTGGTGAAGAATTTGTTGTTATTTTGCCCGGCGCCAACTTTACCAATTCCATGCGAATAGCAGAATTAATCAGAAAAAATGTGGAAGAACTTAAGATCCCTCATGAGTTATCAGAAACATCTGATTTTGTGACCATCAGTTTAGGAGCCTCTTCCATGATGCCTATCAGGGAAAGTTCCCCTGAAGAATTAATTAAAAAGGCTGACAAAGCGCTTTACAGAGCAAAAGAAAATGGAAGAAACAGAGCGGCATATTTGTAAATAGATACACTTAATCAAAACAACCCTCTATCGAAGAGGGTTGTTTGAATGTATAAGTCTTTATCAATTATCGATTACATCATTCAGGATTCGAACTGTAGAATTCCATTCCTAAGGCCGTTCTGGTTGGAAAACCCTTCCAATGAGTGTGATCCTGTTTAAAAGTACCATCTTTATTCTGAGACCAGATACCTTCATTTGAAAGCTGAATCAGATCCAAATAATCATCATAATCATTCCCCTTCAGGTACTTTCCGAAAAAGGCCGTTGCAAAATGTTGAACAATGTTATTTAGTTTTCTATTATCCCAGGATGGTTCGTTATATCGGATAAAATCCTCATCATCCATTTTAATGGAAACAAGAGGATTGATGCCATACGCATTAGGAGCAACGTTATGTCTGGCATTTTGAAAAACCAACATATATCTTTGTGCGTTGACAGCTCGGTCATAAAAAAGCTTCACACCTGATTCATAACCTGCCACATCATCTTTATCTCCCGATACAAAGAATGAAGGAATTTTCAAACCTTTCATAGTCTCCTCATCCCAAAACAATCCTGCTCCCCAGGGGGCCATGGCAAAAATGGCTTTAATCCTGTCATCGATGGAATCTTCATATTCTTCATTACCTGATTGTCGGATTTTCAGATGGCCTCCGGGAACACCCCATGTCAGATTAACACCGTTTTGGCTGAATCCTGCTCCTGCCACATTGATAATACCGTACCCTCCCATTGAATAACCGGCAAGACCAACGTTGTTCGTATCTGCAAGCTGATATAGGAACGAATTTTCGTCATTTGTAAATCTTTCAATTTCATCCAGTGTAAACAAAACATCCAAAGGACGATTCAGCAGTGTACTGGAAAAACTACTCTGATCTCTAACAGTTGATTCGGTATGATCGATGGAGACTACAACATACCCTTTGGAAGCAAGATTCTCGGTTAAGTAAGTCATCATCAGTCTTGTTCCAGGGTAACCATGGGACAAGATAATTAATGGAAATTTACCTTCAACGGGTTTCGCTTCTCTCAAAGCTCTTCCGGTGAATACGGCTGCATCACTAACATAATATTCATCGACATATACTGTCTTTTCAACTCTGTTTTCAGGAATTTCACAGGGATACCAGATTTCCAGCCTAAGGGGTCGGTCATATTTAGGATTTGGGTTATCCTCGGAATAACTCAAAATATCCAGCTGATCCTGGTTGACGATATTAACTGTCCTAACACCAACATGATAGGCCCCCCTGTAAGCCAATTCGGGTGCATCCGGTAAAGGGTCACCCATTAAAAATGCATCTGAGGAGAAAAACATGAGTGGTATCAATAACAAAATGAGAATAAAAATTCTTTTCATAGAAAAAACCTCCAATAATCTTAATTTGATGTTGCCGTGCAAAACAATAATAGTCTATGTTAAGGATAACATCAAAAGGGATAAGAGGAGTTCTAAGCTTTTTATTCTCAACTGAAATCGATTACAGCAAAATTCCTTCGAATATCGTATTATTTTAGTTCAGTGTCCAAACCATTATCAAATCCACAAAAATTCGTAGGGTGTCAAAACAATATTGTTGTCTTTTATCTGAATGTCTGTTCCCAATAAATCCTTCGCCATCTCAATATCTACAGGAGGTGTGATTATCTGTACTTGGTTTGACAGGTTTTGTATAATCGTAACCGGATTTTCTTTTCCATCAATAAAGGCCCTTCTATAGGATAGAACTTCTTTTAAATTCTTTCCGGAAGGATCTTTTGCATCCAAAAATTCCAGCTGCCCTCTTCCAAGAACGGGGTGTGCTTTTCTTACTGAAATGATCTTTTGCATAAACGAGTATATTTGCGACGCAAGAGTTTCATCTTCCAATCTTTTCTCAACCTCATCCCAATCGATTCTTCCCCGAACCAGATATCTGGAATCCTTTATCTTTGTCAATTCAACCTGTTCACTGTAAAAGGCCGTATCATTTGTCTTTGCAAATTCATCTCCATAAAAGATAATCGGTGTACCCAACAGAGAAAACATGATGGAATAGGCGAGTTTGATCCTGTCGGAATTTTCCTCAAACAGAGTTGCCAGTCTTGCCGATATGCCCTCACCTTCACGGAAATTCCACAACGGATCCTTGACATAGAAATCAAAAATCTTTTTTCTTTCTTCAGGGGTTACCATTTCCAATGTCAACTCATCATGGCAGCGCAAAAACATCATCCACTGGCAATTATCCGGTATGTCCTGAGGAGTGAAATCGGGAGAAAGGGCCATACGTACAGCTTCATCAGATTGTTCCGCCAGACTTCTGTATATACGTGGCATCACCGGAAAATGATAGGCTGCATTGCATTCATCCCCATCACCAAAGTATTCCACCACTTTTTTTGGAGGTTGACAGGCTTCAGCGAGTAAAAGGGTATCCGGTTCTATAAAATCGAGAGCTGCCCGGAAAAATTGCACCACCGTATGGGTCTTTGGAAGATTTTCGCAATTAGTTCCCTCTTCCTTCCAAATATAGGGGATGGCATCCGCTCTGAACCCGTCAAGTCCTCTGAGCTTCCAATTCACGAGTGTCTTCGTCATCTCAAGGAGCACTTTCGGATTATGATAATTTAAATCCGGCTGAATAGCGAAAAAACGGTGAAAAAAATACTGGGATGTATTTTCCTCCCACTCCCAATTACTCTTACAAAGGCCTTTAAATATAATCCTGGCTTCTTTATATTTCTCCTCTGAATCACTCCATATGAAATAATCCCTTTTCGGACTGTTTTTGTTCGCAACAGCTTCTTTAAACCAGGGGTGCTCATTGGAACAATGGTTTAATGCAATATCAAAGATAACTCGCATACCCCGCTTGTGTGCTTCCAATAGAAAACCGTCAAAGATTTGATCATCGCCTCCGGTAAGCGAGTCCCTGATGTTTGTATAATCTGAAATATCGAATCCTGCATCTTTCATTGGAGATTCCAGTATGGGAAGTAACCATATACAAGTTATTCCAAGGGTTTCAAGATAATCCAGTTTTTCAATCAAACCCCGAATATCCTTGTTGAAAAGGTCAACGTAAAGTGAATAGACCACAGCATCTTTATACCAGTCTTTTTTTTGTTCATTGAAAAAAGGCTCATATTCTCGCCTGGCCTGAGATAAAAAATCGAAAAAATCGTCAAGCCCGAAAGAATCCAAAGTCTTTTCATCGTACATGTCTTTATAAAGCTCACTCCACAAAATCCCCAAACCCCTTTTCATAACGGCATCACTTCCAATCATAAGTATTTTGCTCTATTATAACAAAGGAGGCGGTTAATCAGAAGATTCTTCATTTTCAGATTCCTCTTCTTGTGAATGTGCTTCTTCTTTGATTCCCAAAACACGATTGATAACACTTTTCAACTTTCCTTCGTTAATCGGTTTTACGATAAAATGATCTGCACCGTATTTCAACGCCTCTAAAACCTTTCTTCTTTGTGCCAAGGAAGATACCATAATTACCTTTGCAAAAGGATAATGATACTTTAATTCTTTCAGGGCTTCAAGTCCCGTTTTCTCTGCCATGACGATATCAAGGGTGATCAAATCCGGAGCCAGTTCCTTGTATTTATGCGGTAGAAATTTTCCGTTATCTAATTCACCTACAACCTTATGGCCCATCTCTTTTACAATCCGCTCTATCGTTCGACGCATCAGGTAATTGTCATCCACGATCAATATCTTAGCGATTGTTCTCATCCCCTTTTAACGTGAAACGGATCACAAAACTCGATCCTCTATCTTTAACTGTCCGGACATGGATTGTGCCACCAATCTTACGTAACGCGTTTTTCACGGCTGATAACCCTATGCCTCGACCGGAAAAGGAATGATCAGTATCAAGTGATGAAAATCTTTCCTCAAAGATAAAATCAGCAATCACCTGATCTTTCATTTTATCAACTTCGTAATCTGTTAATCCTCTGGTTTTTTTTAGCTTCTTTTTCAACTCATCAATGTCTATTCCCCTGCCATCATCAGAGATAGTCAGTAAGACATCATCCTCTTCATTACTTATTTCACAAAGGATCGTACCGAAAATTTCCTTTCCCTTTTTGTACCTTTCTTCAGGATTTTCTATACCGTGATCCACTATATTTCTAAAAATATGGACTAAAGAACCCATCAACTCACCAAATTTATCAGGATCCAAAAAGATATCCTCTCCGGTTATATTCGTTTTAATCCGTTCCTTCTTAAGTTCGCCGGAAAGTCTTTTTGAATAATGGCAGAATTTTTGCAAAACATTATAAAGGCTTTTAAACCTGATCTTTTTCAACTGCTCAAATACCAAGTCTTTTCTTTCTATCAACGGATTAGACTTTATGGCTTCTTCAATTCGCCTAAGATTATTATGATTAACTGTTATGAAATCATAATAAAAATCATCTGAATACGATTCAAATCCCAGATAGCCCTCAATCTTTTTATTGACTTTATCCAGACAATCTGTAATCCCAAGATTTTTTACTTTTTCTGTCAAATTGACTGCTTCTGATTGGGAAAGCTCCCTATTGTATGAGGATAGTAGATCTTCAAGTTTATCCAACCGATCACAGACCTCAAGGATATTCATTTGTCCAAAGCTACCCTTAAAGGTGTGAGCTTTGATATATAAATCAAGAACGCTCATGTAATCCCCTTTAGTAATCCCTTCATAAATAGTCTCTCCGAAAAATACCCTGGCGCTTTTGAATAAAATTTGATATTCTTCCAAATTTGAAGCGATATTTACAATCATGCGCAGTTTTTGGTGTTCATCTTCCAGCCTTTTTTGGAGATGCTTTTTTTCTGTAATATTTCTTAACACAATTAAAAGTCTTTTCTCAAGATGATCCGAGATGATCATGGAATATCTGACACTAAAAACCTCCCCGGATTTATTCAGCTCGACCGGTAAAAGCTCTATATAAACATCCGATTTTTCCGCCAATTCTTGATCACTCAGGCCGAACAACTCTCTTAAAACCTCTTCATCTACTTCTTGATCAAAACCGGAAAACTCAGATAAAATCTCCAGGATGTTTTTCCCGCTTATATCGTAACCAAAGATTACATCACATTCACGACTATGCTCGGATTGAACGGTAAAATCACTGTCAATAATCAGAAAACCTTCACCGGAATTGTTAAGAATCATCTCAATCTGATTATTTTTGTATTTAACCAATCGATTCATGATCGTAGAACTTGAATTATGATTTTTTAATTTCTGAATTGATTTGGAAAGTTTTAGTTGGGTTTCAACTCGTGCCAATACAATTGACGGCACAAATGGCTTTTTGATATAATCAACCGCTCCAAGGCTCAAACCCTCCTCTTCATCCACAGGTTGATCCATGGCTGAAATAAACATGATGGGAATGTCTTTCGTATTTTCATCACTCTTAAGAAGTGTACAAACACTGTAACCATCCAGGTCAGGCATCATGATATCCAAGAGAATTAAATCCGGAAACTTTCCCTGTTCAATAATCTCCAAAGCCTTCTTTCCACCATTTGCAATCATAAGAGTGTATTTCTTCTTAAGCAAAGAAGACAAGATCTTTAGATTCATCGGTTCATCATCCACCAATAAAATGGTGTTTCTTTTTTCTTCCATCAAATCCATAACCCCTTAATCAAGAAATTTAAAGCATTTTATTTTTTACAATACATCAATAATTATATCACTTAACGTTTTAAATTCCTTGAAAAAAGGGTTTTGTGAATTTTTTCCACAAAGCCCTTTCTTCGAAATCATGTCCAGCGTTATTAAAAAAAAATTATCCTCTCTATCTGTTGTAGTTGATAGGAAAGATTAACTTTTTTTCACATATTTATAAACCTTCTTTTTGGATCATATAAACTATTACATATACCTCTTGATTGTCTCTCTGACTTTATCCAAATCCAAGGGCTTGGAAATGTATTCAT
>CAZRYM010000070.1:0-10390 GCA_964604305.1 uncultured Thermotogaceae bacterium
CTTTATAATGGTTATTAAAGAAAAAAACGCTGGGCTTTTCAGGCTCAATTCTTATCTTTTTGACCCATTCCAACAACTCTTCGCTTGAATAAAGATAATCGTAACGTTCGTAAGCCTTTTCATGATGCCACCACTTGGCCGTATTCCTTCCGTGAAAACGAACGTACATACCGTCACAATCCATAAGCGTTGGAGGCATTAAACCCTTAAGTTGTGGTTCATCCACGGACACCAAAAGGATTGAATTGTCCCGGGCCCAATCTCGAATTTTTTCATTATTCCAAGTATTATCCCTAAATTCAACCGCCTTTTTACAATCTAAAGAACCACACAATTGTCGCAGGAATTTAAACTGATCCCGATGATATTTAAAAGCATTGGGAAACTGAAGGAGCAAAACGGAGTACATGCCATGATCGCCGATCAGGTGCATCAGGTCGTTAAAGGCCGGGACATAGTCCATTTGCCCATGATGAGTCATCGACTGATGTGCCTTGATGGACAAAAAGAAACCTTTCGGTGCTCTATTTACAAATGATTGGATGACCTTCTTTGAGGGAAGTCGGTAATAAGACATGTTTAATTCAAGGGCGTTGAACATATCACAGTAATAATCAAACCATTGATTTTTTTTGAGCTGTTTCGGATAAACCTGACCAACCCAATCATCATAGGAAAAACCGCTGGTACCAATCCAACAATACTTTTTATGGGCGTTTCCGGAAATCGTTCCATGAACCTTTTCAACCGACTGATTCTCAAAAAGACTTCGTTGGTCTCCACTGGCATCATACCCTGTGAATGACATTTGTCACAACCCCCCATATATTCAAATCGCTGTCATTTGTTAAATATATTGGTGAGTAATTTTTATTTTCAGGCATCAGTATGCATTGATCATCATGTATGCAGAGGCGTTTCACAAGAAGTTCCCCGTTGAGTATTGCAATGACGATTTTTCTGTTTGCAGCCCTGAGGGATCTGTCGACAATGAGTATATCCCCATCAAAAATCCCGGCATCTTTCATGGAAGAACCTGATACCCGAACGAAAAAGGTAGCCGCCGGATTTTTAATCAATTCAAGATTTAAGTCCAAGGAATTTTCAATAAAATCATCTGCCGGGGACGGAAAACCGGCCGAAATCCTGGAACCCGCTACCGGCAATTGACAAGACGTGCTCAAATCCGGGAAGATTATATCTACAACTTTCATCTTATCACCTCATTATAAGTATTCAAGACATAACCCCAAATGATTCCCGTACATCCAAAATACCCGTCAAGATGACAAAGGGGAAGTGCTTAAAACACTTCCCCCAATAACATTCCCCTTCTATTATAACACTTTTTCATCAACGATCAAGACTTTTTTTCAAAACCCCGACGGGTGATAGGTAAACTGAAAATTCCTCTTCCCCGTCCAATTCAAAAAGTTTGTCAAGGGGTTCCTGAAAATACGCGGCAATGGCACATGTTCCAAGCCCCAAAGATTGACACGCAAGGTATAAATTTTGACAGACATGCCCCGCATCCAGCAACATGGGCTTATGAGACCCAATATGATAACGCCATTCCCCTCTGTAGGGAACAACCGCCCAAACAAAAGCGCAAGCGCATTCTCCAACAAATTTTTGTCCCATGGCGGCTTGTGTCATGTCGGTGGTGTAATCGCCTTCACGGATTAAAGCCAGTTTATGCTGAAGCGCTACGTATCTGTATAACCCCGTTTTCAAACCACCCACTCTTTTAACCCACAAGTATGTTTCAAAAGGATGTCTCGCCCCAGCTGATGGAACCGTTCTTTTAGTGGCGTAACCATTTCCCATAATCGACTTGACCCCTTGAGTGGCCCATAGAAGAAAAGAAAGCTGTTCCAATGAGAGTGGAGATTCATCAAACAACCTCCTGCTTTCCCTATTCTCGATGATTGCTACAATATCCCTTTCTTGTAACCGAACAGACTTTGGTTCTGGGAGATCAATGAGTCTCTCGCCTTCTTTTACAGGTTTTTCAAGGGTCGGTTGTTGAACTCCCTTACTTTGATCGCTCTCAATATTTTTAGCTAACAATTCAAACCGGTTGGATTTCAGAAAATCTCTTCCATCTTTGATCAGTTTATCCATAAATTCCTCCTTTTTAAAATAAAAAGATTAATAACATTAGTTCATTTCTTCTTGCCTTTCTTGCCAATCCACCCTTTTTTCCTAAACCACAAGAACATACTTAAAGTGATGATTACCATCACACCAATTAGTATAAAATAACTAAATTTAAAATTCAATTCGGGAATATACACAAAATTCATTCCGTACAAACCCACTAAGAAAGAGAGGGGGATAAAGATTGTAGAAATAATAGTCAGTACTTTCATAATCTCGTTTAACTTGTTTCCCTGCACTGATAAATATATATTCAAAAGCTCTGTGGTCAATTCTTTAAGGGACTCTGTAATTTCAAGGGTTTGCATAATATGATCATAGCAATCCCTGAAATAAAACCTCACCTTCTCGCTTATTAAAGGACTGTCTTCTTTGACTAATTGATTAAGACTTTCCCTTGTTGGCCACAATTCCCTTTTCAAAGAAATGAGTGTGTGCTTTAGTTCATGAATTTTCCTCAATTCGTCTTCTCCAGGGTTATTAGAGACCCTTACTTCCAAAGTTTCAATATTTTCCGATAAGTATTCCAAATAATCGAAGTAATGATCAAATATCGTATCGGCTATTGCGTAACAAAGATAATCTGCACTCATTTTTCGAACGATTCCTTTCGACTCGTATATTCTCTTTCTTAATAAATCAAGACAATCACCGGTTTTTTCTTGAAAGGAAATAACATAATTTTTTCCCAAAATAATGCTGACTTGTTCTTCATAAAAATAATCTTTATTTTTTCTATAAAACATCTTAAGGACAAGAAATAAATATTCCCCTAAAAAGTCAGCCTTGACTCTTTGTGGTATATTCACCACATCTTCCATGACAAGGGGATGAATGACAAATTCGCTTTTTATATCTTCAAGTACGTTTTTATCGCCTAAACCTTGAATATCAATCCATCTAATCACCTCATTAGGGACTTTTGACAACCCCTTTATATTCTTGACAGAATCTTGCACTTTCAAATAATCCTGATGATAATCTATAATCCTAATAGAAGGAGTTTGCATTTCATCAGTTATAACGATATCACCCGGAATTGCACTTCTGAATTTCCTAAACTTTGAGAATGAGACGTTTGTTTTCATCTCTTTCCCCCCTTTAATTCGTGTTTTTCTAACATCTAACTTTGCTAGTATTAAGTAATTATCACAAAGTTTCTAAGAGCAATCTGTATTATATCTCTTATAAAGAGGATCTTTCTAATGTATGGTTGCTTAACCTAGTATACCAAATTGCCTAAAAACTTAAAAGATAAGGGCACAAACAATGAGTTCAAAACTTAAAAAAAGTATGTTATACTTCGGAGGTGACCAATAGTCAACATTTTAATGGAGAGTGGTATTATAAAAGAACTAAATATAAACGGACTTATACCTAAAGTTCCACTTGTTCAAGGTGGAATGGCAGTGGGAATCTCACTATCTAACTTAGCTTCTGCTGTTGCAAATGCAGGTGGAATTGGTGTCATCGGAACAGCAGGTATAGGTTTTAAGGATAAAGATTATCTAAGTGATTTACGGGGTGCAGATTTAAGGGCATTGGAGCATGAGATTAAGCTTGCCAAAGAGAAGACAACAGGAATCATCGGAGCTAATATTATGGTAGCCTTAACCAACTACAACGATATGGTAAAAACAGCTGTTAAAAGTTGTGTGGATGTTATTTTTTCAGGTGCCGGCCTACCATTGGAACTTCCGGGTTTAGTCCCACAAGATTCAAAAACTAAACTGGTGCCTATCATATCATCATTAAAAGCTGCAAAAGTTATAATTAAGGGATGGATGAGGTACTTTAACAGATTGCCCGATGCCTTTGTACTTGAAGGTCCAAAAGCAGGGGGGCATCTGGGATTTAGAAAAGATTTTTTTGATACAGAACATAGTCATTATCTTGAAGAGGTGATCCCTTCAATTAAGGATTTTCTTGCAGGAATAAAAGAGAAAAAAATACCACTTATCGCAGGTGGTGGCGTCTTTTCCAAAAGTGATTCTGATAGATTATTCGATTTGGGAACCGATGGCATACAAGTGGGCACTTCTTTCATAGCAACTGAGGAATGCGATGCCCATCAGTCTTTTAAAGAAACTATCATCAATGCAAAAGATTCCGATATCGAAATTATTAATAGCCCGGTTGGAATGCCTGGAAGAGCTATTAAAAATGAATTTTTGGATGACGTGCAAAGAGGGATTAAAAAACCGTTTAATTGTCCGTATAAATGCATCATTACGTGTGATTACAAAAAAGCTCCTTATTGTATTGCAAAAGCTCTTTACTCAGCTTCAATCGGGGATTTTAAAAATGGTTTTGCTTTTTCAGGAACAAATGCTGGATTAATAGATAGAATTTCCACTGTAAGTGAAGTTTTTGGAAGATATTTTTAAAAGCAAAAAAAGGGGGCTTATTAAATAGCCCCTTTATTTCAAATATTAATCGTTTTTTCTATACTTTTCCATTAGTTCATCAGTTTCTTTTATTTTATCCCTTTGTTCTTGCCAAAACTCCTCCGTCATAGTGTAATTGAGTTCTTCAACTGATTTCCCCTGCTGTTCTACCCAAGTATAATATTTCAAATTATGCCACCTTTTTCTAACTGCATAAGTTGCTTCCTGAACCCAATCGGTTTTTACCCCTTTGAACAACATTTCATATCTTACTTTCGCTTCACAGGAATCCATTTCCCCGTACTGATTATCCAGTTCTTTCATAACGGTTCGATACCTGTCAATATTATCTGTCGCAATCGTAAATAAGGTGTCTTTTTCAGTCATATCATAATATTTAGCTGCTTTTATTGCACTATATAGATTACAAACACCCGAAATACCAAAGATTTGAGACATAGTTTCCACATCTTCTTTTGATACACCAAGTTTTGAGATATAATCCATACCGGTAGGATCAGTTAAAAACTGTAAACCTTTTTTCGATTCCACATCATCTACTGCTACCATGGCATCCATATTCATAACATTGTGAATCCAGGTAACATGTTTGTCTCCGATTCCCTGGATATCATGTCCTCCGTATCCATTACTTATCAGTGTCGGACATTGGATGGGCTCAGATCCAATTACAAGGCATCTTGGCTGTACTTCTTTGATTCGATCGCCACAGGCTATTGTTCCTGAAGAACCCATAGAACTAACAACAGCCGAAATTTTCCCGGTTCCTATTCCTTTCGTTTGAAGTTCTTCATTCAGTTCAAGCATGGTATTTCCGGTGACATAATAATGAAATCTGTAATTGCCGAATTCTTCGAATTGATTTAATACCCTAACTTTTTCAGGGTTTGCTGCCTTTAATTCTTTTGATTTATCATAGATTTCTTTAACGTTGGATTCACATCCCGGAGTAGGAATGACCTTGCCACCGTATTCTCTTATCAGATCGAACCTTTCTTTACTCATCATTTCAGGTAGTAAAACAACAGAGTCAAATCCCATTCTACAGCCTACCCAAGCTCCACCTATTCCATAATTACCGGTGGAAGGCCATATTAAAGTATTGTAAAACGGGTCAATCTCGTCTCGAATCACCTTTTCCATAAGTATGGAATAGGTAGCTCCAACCTTATGACTTTCAGTTGGAAAATCCTTACCGTACAAAACCACGATATTTGCTTTTACACCAGTAATTTCCTTTGGCATAACAAAATATCTTATTTCATTCTCATAATTTTTCCAAGTTATGTTGAAAAGGTTAATCGGATCGAGTGGATCTTCTTTCATAGCTTTCATGGCTTTCTCTCTAATTGATTTATCCATCTTTTCAGGATGTAACATTTCTTCAAAAGTAGGACCTAAAATCTTTTTTTTCATAAAACGCGCTTTAGGCGCTTCACCTCCTGTTGGCTTTTAAAGGATTATAACACATATTTACATGTTATAATTGAACGATATTTTTTTACAGGAGGGAATAATATGAAAGAAATGACAAAAGAATTTTTGATGGCAGCTTTTTCCGGAGAATCTGAAGCACACATGAAATACGCCATATTTTCAGAAGATGCAAAAATGAAAGGTAAACCTGGCTTGGCAAATTTGTTTGAAGCTATTTCTTATGCTGAATTTGTTCATGCCAAAAACCATTTTAAGGCGTTAAAAAAGCTTGGGGCAATTCCTGAAAACATTGAACAATGTATAGAAGGCGAGAATTTTGAAGTAGAAGAAATGTATCCTGTCTATAACGAAGTATCTAAATTTCAGGGAGAAAAAGAAGCTCAAAGATCAACGCATTATGCCCTTGAAGCAGAAAAGATTCATGAAGACATGTATAGAAAGGCAAAAAGGATTGCTGAAGAGGAAAAAGACTATCCAGCAAAAAAGATCTTTATTTGCCCTGTATGCGGACATACAGTGGAGGAAGGTGTTCCTGACAAATGTCCTATATGCGGTGTGCCGGGTGAGAAATTTAAAGAATTTTCTGTATAATATCACAAGTATCAAAACTATCAGGGGCTGATTTATGTTTGAGCTATTTATAACAGATCTGGATGGTACATTACTTGACGATGAGAAAAGAATTTCTAATTCTAACCTTGACGCAATAAATAAATTGCGGAAAAATAATATACCTTTCAGCGTTTTCACAGGAAGGAATTTTTATTCAGCTTATGAGTATATCAGAGCATTAGAAGTTGAAGGTCTGGTAGCCCTGCAAAACGGAGCTCTTATAATAGAAATGCCTTCAAGAAAAGTTATCAACGAAATATGTTTAGAAAAAGGCACCGGAGTCCAAATCTATCAACTGGCAAAAGAATGGGATTTCACAATTGTAGGCTATACCGCTTATCACGAATTTGATACAAACCAATTGAAGGATATGTTTGTTGAAATAAGCTCACAAAAACCTTCTTTCTTTGATTATTATTTCAAAAATAACAGTAAAAGGATTCAAATGGTGGATTCACTAGATCTATTTTTTACTGACAGGAAGAAGATAGGACAGTTGGCAATTATTGGAAAGGAAGCTGAGTTAAGTGATTTGCTGAAAGTTGTTGATGAAACATATCAAAACAAAATCAGTCATGTATTGTCACCCATTGGTGGTGATTATGGATTTCTTGAATTTTTCGGCCCCAAAGTTTCAAAAGGTGATGCATTGTCATACCTTTTAAAGCGTTACGATACCACAGCAGCCAAAACCGTATTTATTGGAGATAATTATAATGATCTCCCATTAATGAAAAAGGTCGGTTTACCAGTTGCCCCTGATAATGCACTAAGAGAGATAAAGGACCATTGTAAAATAGTCGTTTCAAGTAATAACAACCATGCAGTAAAAGAAGCAATAAATCAGATCTTTTTCTAAATTATCATCAATTTTTGAGTGGGATGAATGGTCGCTGGATGTAGAAATCCAGAGGAAAGTCCGGACTCTTAGGGCAAGGCGCCGAATAATAAACGGAGGGAGCGATCCCTGGTAAGGGCTATAGAAAAGGAAACCGCCGTTTTTGGCAAGGATGGAAAGGTGAGGTAAGAGCTCACCAGCATCTGAGTAATCAGATGGCTTGGTAACCCCCGTCTTGAGCAAGGTCAAACAGGAAAGATGAGCTGCCCGTCTCCAGCTTTCCGGGTAGACCGCAAAGATAAATGACCATTCACGACAGAATCCGGCTTATAGTCCCACTCTTTATATTAACAAACTGGGAGTTTTATGATATATCATATTTTTTTGTGGTCAACTGTAATATTCTGGGGATTATCTTTTGTTGCTACATCAGTGATAATAGAACAAATTCCACCGATCATGACAGCTATGATCAGATTTTTTATAGCTTGGATTGTCTTGATTTTTTTAACCAAAGGACATAAACCCTATGGAAGCCTTAAAAATCGATTATTATGTGGTTTCTGGGGAATCTCTCTTTATTTTATTTTTGAAAATTTAGCTTTGAACTTTACATCTCCAACTAATGTTGCATTAATCATCAGTACAATACCTATGTTTAATTTGGTGTATCTTAAATTATTTTCATCTGCGAAGATAAGTAGAAAGAATATTATTGGATCAATGATAGCGTTTTTGGGTGTTTCAATTGTGATAATCGGAGATCAATTAAGATTTGAAGTAAGTCCCCTTGGTGATATCTTAACTATTTGCGCAGTCATTGCTTGGATAATGTATACACATTATCTCATCGAAATTGAAAAAAAGAACTCAGAAAGCTCCCAAAAAAACAACTTTTTGAGAACCCTATCGGTTACAAAATCAATAACTTTTTGGGGGTTGATTTTATTGATTCCACCATCTGTTTTTGAGTTTGTATATGCGGAAAACAATTTTTTAGCACAACTAAAAGATGTAAAAATAATAATTAGTCTGTTGTATCTAGGAGTACTATGTTCCAGTGTTGCATATTATTTTTGGAATGAATCCCTCAAACATTTGGGGGCAAGAAAAACTACAAATTCATTGTTTACAATTCCAGTTATCACTGCATTAGCCCAAGCGTTTGTATTAAAAGACATTCCCCACATTACAACAATCATCGGAGGAACTTTGATCATAACTGGTCTATTTTATTCTGAAAACAAAAAAATGAAAAGATCATGATAATATATAAACTGAGAAAAATGAGTACTGAAGAGTTGATAGAATATGCTCAAACAGGAACTCAAGAAGCGATAGAATTGATTGTAGAAAGATATCATGATATGGTCTATAAACTATCCCAACAATACTATGGTGCATGGGCAGAAAAAAGTGATATAATTCAAAATGGTTACGTAGGGTTGTTAAAAGCCATTTTTTATTATGATTGTGAGAAAAAATCAAATTTTAACACTTTTGCTTGGATGAATATCAACTCTGAAATGAAATCCTTTCTTACTTATTTGAACAGAAAGAAAAACAAAATGTTATCTGATTCAGTTTCTTTTGAAGACATATTACATGAAACAGAAGAAGATGAAGAAGGCAGTTATTTCATTACAAAGGAAAAGCAGGATATTTATGAGAATCCCTATGATGAAGAAATGATCATTGAAAAAACCTTAAATTATTTAAAGCAAGCAGTCACATCAAAAGAATATAAAGTTTTCCAGCTATTTCTTCAAAAGTATTCTTATGAAGAGATATCATCTATTGAAAACATGAAAAAAAAGAAGGTCGACAACACTATTCAAAAATGCAAAAAAATCTTTAAAAGCCTGTTTGATGGATATCAAGATGAATTTAGATATTATCAGGAATGGTTTTTGGGAAGGATGAATTAAATGGTATACATACCAGGTCCCGGTTCTAAAAATAATCCGGAATCAATAAAGAAAAACACCAATGAAAAAAATAATGAAGGAATTTTAAAAGAACCAAAAGAAACGAAAAAGAATAAAAGAATAAAAGAAAAACCGTTAAAGACTACTGAAAAGATTAAAAAACCAAAGCGAACAATTAAAACTTTGAAAAACACTTATTTTTTGTATTTGTGTATAGTAATTGCTGTTTTTTTCTCGGTTGGTGCTTTTGTAAAGATGTATGATACAGAAAGGTCAATGCATACTAGACTTGATGCTATGAGTGCGAAATACAACAGTTGGTATCAAGAGATCAAACAAAAATCAGATGAAACCTATGAAATGTTGAAACCGAACGGTTGGTTAAATCAGGCTGTTCTTTCTGCAAATCTTATTAATGACTACATTATAGGTATTGAAGATATTGTCAATATTTCTCAAAAAAGCGATTTTTCTAACTTGGCTTTTTGCAGAATCTTTATCAGCGGGAATTCTCCAGTTTGGGTATCTGTTGAAGGAAATTCAAAAACACTCTTCGGTAAAAGTATTTCACCGGGTTTATCTGATGAACAATTTTATTATTACAAACAGCCCAAGGTAGAAATAGAGGGTAAAACAATCATTATACCAAGGAATTTTAAAATTACCAGCGGAAATTATGAGAATACATATATTTTGTTTTTTAATTTCGGTACAACTAAATTAGTAAAAATGAACGCCAGATCAATAAACAACGTACCGGCTGCTTATGGCATTTGGCTGCCAAATTAAAGAAAAAGGAGAATACAAATGGATCCCAAGAGTAAAACTATTATTACAAAACAAATGATCATTTCAGATATTGAAAAGAAATGGCATTGTGATACCAATAGAGCCGTTAAGCTTTTTTGTAAAGCCCTTGGAATCAAAAAACCAAATACAGATAAACTAGATGCTTGGAGTAAAAATAAACTGAAGAAATTTACAGGTGGAAAGAACTGCGATAATGC